>CALKYB010000074.1 GCA_938003565.1 uncultured bacterium | reverse complement strand
GGCTTCCCGCCTTCTTGAAACTGGTAACTGAACTGGATTAAAGGAAAGGTTAAGCCTTTCATCATCGGCGTCTCTCCAACCTCGAAGAATCTGATCCTCTACTTTTCTAGAAACTAAGTTCCGCACTCGCTCATGTGGTGGGCTCAAGTGATCAAGTAGCCACTGCCATTTGACTGACACCCAGTAAGAGCCAATCTCCGGGGTAATAAAGAGGCCAGTTAACCCGTTGTCTGGCGAGGTTGGTTTGATATTCATAATTTCTGAAGGCATGACTATCTTTCGCTCAACGATTTGCTGAGAAGTAGTTCTGCTTCTACTAGTTGAGCGAACACCTCCAGTTTTCAAATGCATAGAGCTTAGACCTGCTGTGCTTCCTTTTGAGGAACGCTCTTCGAGCACTTCACGCTTTCCAAAAAGAGCAGATGCCCAAGAGGCTGTCTCCGAGCTATCACATCTAAGAATTGCTTTGTTTGAGCACTGACCTGAAATTTCGTTCGCAAGCTTCATTCCGTAAACATCCCTAAGACCTTCGATGTCTTGAAAACCTAAGACAACAGAAGCTCCTTTTGATCTTCCCTTAGTCAGAAGTGCAGAGAGTCCCTCTAGTTTTCCAGCTTGCCGAAGCTCATCAAGAAAAAACCAAGTTTGTCTTGATTGCGATTCCTCTTGAGCAAGAATTAGTTCTGTAAGTCTTTTGAAAATAACTTGGTTAATAGCGTCAAGAGCACTTCTTGCCGACTCATCATTTCCAAGAATAATAACTGACTCAGAGTTCAACCAGTCCTTAAGGCTGATTGATTTTGAGGCTTTATCCCAGACTGCTCCAATAAACTCATACCGGTGTAGCTTTGAAGCAATGGTGCTCATTATATTGTTCGAGGTCACGCCGTCCTGAAGATACTCATCAGCTAGTTCGCTGGTGTACGAACAAGCTTCAAGAGCTTCCCTTATCCTCTCTCGGCTCTTCATAATCAGAAGCACGTCTCGAAAAGTCCAAGCATAGGGAGCATTTTTGATTAAGCTCACAATTACTCCAGTGAGAAGGTGGCGAGAGGCGTCGGCGAAAAACGGCTGAGTGGCGTTTTTTACTTCTGGAATCAGTATTGAAGCCATTTGCTGAGCATAGATTGGCGAGTCTATGTCTTGTGCCATATCCCATGCGACTCCCCTTGCATCGAATGGGTTTAGAATAAAGAGTCTCGCTTTTGGGGCAATACCAACAATGGTTGAAGTGAAGTCCTGCTTTGCATCGTAAACGAGAGCCCGGACGTCGTCTCCTTTTCCAATCTTTGGAAGAACCGAGCCCATAAGGAGGCGAATTAGAATAGTTTTTCCGCTACCAGTTGAGCCTATTATTGCAAAGTGTGTTCGAGCAATTTTGGCTGGTAAGTTAAGAAAGCCCCAAATGATTTTTCCGAGTGAGCATTTGCTCAGCTTTAGAGCTTTCGCTCTGGCTTGTTTGAATGATTGAAGCCTACCACCACGAACATGAGCTCCACTTTCGATAACTCTTTTACTGCTAAGTTGAAAAAGTTGTTTTTGTAACTTCTTTAGAATAACGCCCTCAACTACCCGATTGACATTGCCATGCCTCGCTCTGACTTCATGGAAGTAGAGAGTGAGCCAATTAGATCTGAAGCCAAGTCCTTTTGCCGACTTTTGCTCATTTGACTAACTAGCTGGGTGAGTTCCTCCCCAGCTTCGACTTTATCTGTGTAGAGCCTTGTCTCTTGGCTCGCCCTTGAAACCTGAACGTATGAAAGCTCTCTATCCTGCATTGCTCCACCGAGAAGAATGAAAGAATTATCGACTGTCATGCCTTGAGATTTGTGAGTGGTAATAGCGTAGCCGAGTTTTATGTCGGAATAATTTTCAAGAGGAATACTAACAAGAAATCCCCTATCTAGTTCGACCTGAATTTTTCTACTACTCTCGTCAATTGATATAACCGTTCCAAGCTGGCCGTTTCGAACGCCGTAGTATCTTGAGTTTTTAGTAAAGTGAACTCGGTCATTTTCAAATAGCTTCCCCTGCTCCGTTTCGATTGATTTTTGACCCAGAAGCCCAGCTTGTTTTCTTTCGCTCTGGGCTTGAAGATTAATCTCTCTTGTCTCAAAGTTTGTTCCAGCTAGAATCAGATTTTTCTCTGGCTTAAAAACCCCTTCTTTTTTCCATTCATCAACCAGTGCATCGACTGCTTGATGCCTTGTCTCAGAAATTGAAAGAAGTCCCTTCTTCGCATACTTCTTCAAACCCTTAGAGGCGTCACCGGAAGCAAAGTTATGAACTGCCTTTCTTGCCCAAGCTTCGACTTGCCTTCTGATTTTCATTAGCTTCACATCACCAAGCTCTTTGACTATTGCTTTGAAAGCTCCACCAGCATTCACTGGTTGCAGTTGTTTTGCGTCTCCAACGAGGGCGACCTTTGCCCCGGCTTGTTTAGCTTCACTGAGAAGACTTTCCATGTGGCGAGTTCCCACCATTCCAGCTTCGTCCACTACGAGCATAGTTTTTGAGTTAAGGTGAAGACTTCCGTTTTTAATTTTTGCTAGGGTGCTGTGAATGGTGTTTGAGACTATGCCTGAGCTATCTTCAAGTCCCTGACTAGCTTTCCCTGAAAGTGAAGTTCCAATTACTTTGAAGCCTTCAAGCTCGTAAGCTTTTTTCACGGCTTGAAGCATATAGCTTTTTCCCGTTCCAGCCATTCCGGTAACTGCTTTAACCAGTCCCTTTGACTGGGTGAGATGCTCCACTGCTTTCTTTTGTTCTTTTGAGGCTGTGTTAAACTGAGCTAGCACAGCTTGAACTGTTTCGCTTGGAAGGGTTTGGTCGCTAATTGCTTTACTAGCTTTCGCAATTGAGAGCATTGAGCGTTCAAGCTCAAGAATTTCCTTTGTGGTGTATCTTTTTTCTCCGGTGGAGTTACCGAGCCCGACAATTTCACTGTTGGTCGCAAGCTCCTCATTAGCGATTTTTAGAACATCACTTGCCCCTAGTCCTCTCCCTTGAGCTTCTTCAGCGACTCTTCTAACTAGGTCGATTCTATTGAAATGGCTTTGGTGCTCAGTAAGTTTTTCAATCGCTTTTTCAAAAGCTAGTTTCTTCTCCTCTTCTTTCGATAAGCGAGTAATTGTTTTGCTCTCTCTTAGTCTATCCAAATTTTCACTGGTGAAGCCAAATTCTTCTCCAGTTTTTGCCCACTCCTCGAAAAGAGCTTTCCTTGAAACCTGCTCCTTTACCTCCCTAGTGTTAAGGGTGGCATAGGCTGAAGCCTTAGCTCCAGAGTTTCCTGTTCTTCTCAGCTCTTCTTCAATAATTTTTCTTCTTTTTGAGAACTCATCTCGAAGTGGTTTTGATATCCCCTTAATCTCAAACCAGCTTTCTTCCCTTTTTGTTTTAAACCCAAGGGCTTTGCTTTTTTCAATCCGACTAGCTAGCTCAGCTCGATAGATTGCCCCGGCTGTCATTTTATTTCTATAAATTTCAGTGGTCTTTAGACTACCAGTAGTGCCGTCTTCTCTTGATGTGACGTTCATCACTAGGGCATGGGTGTGAAGAGCTGGGTCTTTTGCCCTACTTGTTCCATGATCAAACATGGCAACAACCATCTTAGCTTTTTCAGTTATAAGTCCACCCTTTCCTCTTCTTGTAAAGCTGGCTTCCTTTTCAAGATACTGAAGAGCTTTCTCAACTGCTCTCTTATGTGCGTGCTGAAAAGCTTTTCTCTGTTCTCCCTTAGATTGGCTCCAAGCCACTGATACAGACTTCGGGGCTGAGAAAGTTAAGTCCCAACCAGCCTGTCTTTTTTCGTCTCCTGCGTTTTGAACTAACTGGTGACCTGAAGGATCAAACCCCTGAAGAAGTGCTTCTAAGGTTTTTTCATTTACTACCTTTCCGGCTAGTCCAATTGCCAAAGCTCCTTTACCAGCCCACCTACCGAGAGGCTCTCCACCATCAAGATAGTAATCGGAGCTAGCGAGATTTGTATAATACTCCCCTTGCCCGGAGCCGGACATTTTAGAAATCGAGAGCACTAACAGTCTCTCATATTCTCATCCACCCAAGCCGAGGCTCGCTCTGGCTCAACTTTCTTGTTTCCTGAAACAAGAAGAGCCTCAACTCCAAGAGCAAGGTCTTCTCTGGTTTTTGAGATGGACTTTGAGAGTCCGAAGAATTCGTGGCGTAGTCCCTTAAGCTCAGACCTGAGCCGGGCAATTTCTGTTTCTTTATCAAAATATTGAGAGAGGATTTCTCTCACCAAGTTGCTTTCTTTTACTCCGAGAGCCTTGGCTCTATTATCTAGCTGAGCCCTTAGGCCAGTATCTACTCGAAAAGAAAGAGAGACTTTTTTCATAACTAAACTCCTACCAAAACAGCACAGCAAACCTGCATACACGTAAGTCTTTTCTCATAAGGCATTTAAGCTCAATAGAGCGAGAAATGCATACGTCCTGCATACAAAAACTTCTCAAGTTTTCCCTAGTTTAACAAGAAAAAACTTACAACTGGGTGTATCAGGTGTGGGAATTTTTATAGGTTTGATCTTCGCTTAATCTATAAAAATCATATTGTTAGTGAAAAAGCGTCAGACGTCTGACGCTTTTGTGCCAAAAACTTTTAGGAGTTCACTCTATTCTTTATTGGACTTCTCTCAATCCACTCCTCCCTACTTTCTTTTTTGTCCTGCTCTTTCTGCCACACACTTGGAAGGTTGTTTACTAAATCAAACAGAAGATAGGCACCGGGGAATATTAGAAGCCCTGAGTATTGGTAGCTGAGGATATCGACACTAAAGAAGCTCTGTAATAAGAGCCCTGTAAGCAGATAAATCATACTGAGAAAACCGATCAGTATCATAGTTCCCTTCACTATTTGCTCAGGGAGTTCAAACAACAACCAAAGACAAAATCTCTTTGCTTTTTCCTGCCGAGTGTTATTTCCGAAATTTTTCTCGAAAATAGAATTTCCAGAAAAGAACGTTATAAATGCCAAGAAGACTGGCATGAAGACCATCACAGGCACATACACTCCTTCCAAAGAGGCAAAGCTCCCTTCCTCTTTGTGGTAGGTAGCAATAAAGATGTAGTAAACCCAGAGCAGAGTTATGAAATAAATCCTACCGGCGAGGAGTGGTAGGAAAGCATATTTTGGATTGGCAGTAAGAGAAAAGTTCCATGCTTTCCCAGTAGCGTAGCTGTTCACTAATGAGATCAGAAGAATAGGAAGACCACCAAAGACCAGAAGAAAAAGAGCTATTTCACTCCAGTAGCTTGGGTAAAGCGAAAGATCAGTTGCTCTGAAGAATAAATATATTACTCCGAGTAGAGTCGCTGACGGCAAAACCACCCTGTGAACGATTGACCAAAATCCCCTGAACACGAATGGTCTTTGAGGAAGTATTACTTTTCTCTTTTTACTTTTACCCAAACTCACCTCCCTTTGGATAAGCATAATTCCGAGCGAATCTATAGGCAATACTAAAAGCGTCAGACGCCTGACGCTTGGTACCCACTTTGAACATTTCCCCTAGCCTCTTCCAATAGCCCAGCTTTCCTATCAAGAAATATTTTTTTTTAACAACACAAAGTAATTCTTGTTAAGACCTAGCCCTGTTGTTATCGTGGTTTAAGTTTAACTTGGTTAAAACTGGAATCTTACTAACTGAGGATTTGAATGGAAAAGAAGAAATTAAAAAAAGCATCTAGCATTAGTTTTGATCCGGATACTCTTGATTTTATCGAAGAGTTAAAAACTACTAAGCGATTCAAGAACCACTCTCGTTCTCTCATCCTTGAATATATCGTCAACGACTTCAAGGAGCGTGTTGAGCAAGGAGTCGTTCTAAAAGAAGTAGTTAATGCCTAGATGTAAATGACTGAACCCTCCCCTAATTCGATATTACCAGAGAGCTGTCCAGAGTTTCAAGGCTTCCCAGACTTTCGCTCGAACGTCACCTACACTCCCATTCAGGCATTCACCG
Organism: uncultured bacterium; assembly: GCA_938003565.1. Lineage (GTDB taxonomy): Bacteria > Bdellovibrionota_C > UBA2361 > SZUA-149 > CALKYB01 > CALKYB01. Next base: position 1,114 of record CALKYB010000074.1, on the reverse strand, counting down.
TTGTTCTTCCAAACTCGAGTCGAGGCTGTGCCAGAATTGTTCTTTATATGATTAGGAGAATTCTTGGTTGGGTTGACGAGGAAGGAAATCCGGTTGAAGAGCAGTTACAGTTTTCATTGAGCGATCTTTCTAAGGGAGCAAATGTCTCAAGACGAGCCACGATGGATGCTTTGAAGGAAGCGATTGAGAAAAGATATGTAAATTGTCTTCAAGAGCCTAGAGCAAAAACAGTAGGGGACTCGGGTTGTAGTGGAGTCTATGAACTTCGTTGGGATTATCAAAACTTCACAAATGATTCCGAAGAATTTGACGGTTTTTATTATCAACAATCGTACATAGGGAAGGGGGGTAAACCTTGGTCTTCCCGGAAGAATGTTCCTAATGACTTCTTTGACATTGTAGTGAAAGAGGAATCGCTCGCCACCATTCGCTTGGTAGGGTGTTTGCTCTTTTATAGCATTGCATGGGGAGCAGGAGGGGAGAGAAAAACAAAAGTTCAGAAATCTCATCGAGAGCTTTCAAGACTTACAAACCTTGGTAGGACTTCCATTAAGTCAGCTTTAAGCACCAGTTTACAGAAGAATTATGTGGTTCAAGTAGAGAAGGGGAGATTCGATCTTTCTAGCAATCAAGACAATTCTACTTCGGTTTACGGTATCTCTTGGGCTAAGTCCTCAAAAGAACAGACTTTAACATCGGTGCAAAAAGTGACCACGGAATCCGATCGGTGCAAAATGTACCCACGAGAGCCTCGAAATATCGGTGCAAAAAGTACCCACGGCACGGTGCAAAATCTGACCACGGATCGGTGCAAAAAAAATCGCCCGATCGGTGCAAAAAGTGACCACGAGATCGGTGCAAAATCTGACCACGTTAAAGAAATAAAACTAAAAAGAAATAAAACAACAGAAAGGTACGGCGAAAATGCTGTTGCTGTTTCTTTATTAATTAAGGAAGGATTTGATGAAGGAGCTTCTAAATTTCTAGCAAATAATTACTCCCTAGAGTTAATCAAGAATCAAATTGAAGCTTTGCCCAGAAGAAATCCAAACGGGAATCCTCTTGGCCTTTTAAGGAAATCCATAGAAGATAACTGGTCAATTCCAGAAAAGCG
>CALKYB010000073.1 GCA_938003565.1 uncultured bacterium | reverse complement strand
GGAATGAGATTTTTGCAGCTAGGTCTACAAGATATCTGGTAACAGGAACGCCTTCAGAGCTAAGTTTTTTAGCGTAGGCAGTGAGTCCACGATAGCTCATTGATTCAGGTTTTCTCTTAAAGTTGTAGAAATCCTCAGGGGCTTCCGAGATTAGTAAAGGGGCTTTTTTTAGATGGCTTTGCGCACTATTGCCTTGCTGGTCTATGAGGCTCTCAGTGATTCCTTCCATGGCCCAACCAATCTTTTCTCCTCCCCATCTAGCAAGATTAGCTTCGGTTCTTTTTTCTAACTCAAAATTTCTGTTAACTTTAAAAACGGAGACGTTGTTGAGAATATTAAAGCGAGAATCGTAAACTCCAATGTTGAAAAATTCATTTCCATCTCGAAACCAAAAATTACTTCGGCTGTAGGCACCACTTTCGACTTTTTTCTTGATATCTATTTGGTAAAGAGTTTGTAGCCGTTCGCTCGCCCAGGGAACTAGAGTTTCTCCTCCTAGGAATACGACCCCCCAAATAAAGGCACCTCCGACGAGCAGGGGCTTAATTATTGAAAACAAACTAGAGCCACAGGCTCGCATCGCCGTTATTTCCGAGAGTTGTGAGAGTTTGCCAATTGAAATTAAAACGGAAAGTAAAACGGCGACAGGTGACATTACTTGAAGAATAAAGGGAATCTTGTAAAGCATATAGCTTATGATTTGTACAATAGTGGCTCCTTCCTTAATAAAGTTGTCGACTCTTTCGAAAAATTCAAAAATTAAGAATAGAGAGCTAAAGACAAGCAAGCAGGCTAGAAAAGTTCCAATGAATTGTTTGAATATGTAGTTCTGTAAAGTATTAAACATTGGAGTAGCCTGTTAGGATCTTAATTCGAGAAACTAATGACTCAATTGTTCCCGCAACTTTTTGACCGACCCCTAACCACCTTTCACTACTTATTTGCTTAAGAAAAAATAGGGACAAAGCCAGACAAGCAATGTTTGGTAGCCACATTACAAACCAAGCTGGAGCAATCGCCTGTTTGCCAAGAGCTGTTGCTAGGGCCAGGAGTAGGTAGTAGGCAACGATTACTAAGATTCCAAGAGTGACAGTCATTGAGGTGCCCCAGGAGTATTCTCCACGGCTAGGTTGTATTCCAAGGCAAAGTCCTAACAGTGATAGACAAATACAAGCCATGGGTAGAACTAGTCGGCGGTGCCACTCAACTTTATATCGAGAAAGCAGTTTTAAGTCATCTGATGATATGCTGTCTTCAGACATTTGAAGGTTCTTAAGGCTAGTGCTGAGTTGATTCATTGGAAGCTCATTTGAATACTTTCCATCTCTCGCTTCCTCACCTTCACCAAGTTGTTCACTTGAGAGGTTTACGTTTTCAATGTCGAAGCTCGTGATATTGAAATTTTTATGACTTCCTTCATAGATACTTCCCTCATAGAGTCGCAGAGTTAGTTGCCGGTTCTTTTCGTCGGAGATTAATTGTCCAGACTTTGCAATTGAGGTTTTAGGCCTATCTTCTTGAATCTGGTCGGATATTAAAAGGTGTTCCAATTTTCCAGAGCTGTTTGAGATATTTTCAGCATAAACTGTGAGGGGACCAAACTCATTAAACACTCCCGGCACCAAGCTGGAGTGTGCCTTCATTTGAGCCAAGCGGAATATTCCAAGGTTTAGTTGATAATTTGCCCGGGGTGTAACAAAGCAAGTTGTTATGAGTGTAAAAATAGAAACTAGAGTTGCGAATAATAAAACAGGTGCCACTAGTTGATTGAGACTCAAGCCGCTCGCGCGAAGAACTACTATTTCACTATCAGCGCTCAGCCGACCGAAGGCAACGATGATGCCTATGAGAATTGACATTGGTAGGGCAATTTCAAAAAATCTTGGGACTACGTAAGAAAAAAGGAGTCCTACCTCCAGGATATTTACATTTTGATGAACAACTAGCTCTACAAGTCTGAGGATTCTAACTAGAAATAGAAGACCAGTCAGGACAAGCAGTGATATCAGGAAGGGGAAGAACATTTCCCGAAAAATATATCTATAGAGAATTCCTACTTTCACTATTAGCCTGTTCTAGATTTGTTCTTTGGGTCGAGGCGCTCCCTCCAAAGAGGTTTTCATTGTGATTCCGACTATAGCTGTAAATCGCTGTTGCATGCCAGTTAAGAACTGAAAGAAGAGTTTGCTACTCTGAGCTTCTTTTTGGCAAGATTTTGGTCTCTGTATTCGCGATACTAGCCAGTAGGATGGGATCCAAGTAACGGGAACTATAATTTAGAGTAAAAGTATCAGACCTAACGTAGGAGTATCGTCGTCCTTTTAGAACTCTAGACGACGAGCCCGCTGGTCCTTCTTGGCCTTTTTTCTCGACTCTTTTGTTTTACGCTTCTTCTTCTCAGAAGGTTTCTCGTAAAAACGGCGGGCTTTTAGTTCCTTAAAAACTCCTTCACGAATAAGCTTACGTTTAAGCACTCTCATCGCTTTTTCTAGATTTTGGTTTACGAAAATTTCAACCATTTTTATCTATGCCTGCCTTAATCATTAAATCGAGTAAAATTACTACAAGGAATGGACCAAATTTAGGGGCCTAAATCTAGTCGATAACGGCTTGGGCCACTTTCCTTAATTCGCAGGCCATTCTCTATATATTTGAATAAAATGCAAGTAAAACAATGAAAATATTCAGCAACGGCCCAGGTTTTAGATACTTTCTCTGAAATATTGTCTTTCCTTTCAGTGATACGGGTGATTACTGGATGATATCTGAGAGAATCGACTTAAGTTGACTTGGGCCATTTTCGCGGAAGCTCTAAATATAATACCAAATTACTAGCATATTGGTTGGGGTTTAGGGCAAAGTTTTCAGTCCTAAATAAATTGAAATGAATAATTGAGTGAGCAACCCGATTTTTCTATAGTCTTTGGTGAGGCATTTTAAGTTTAGCTGTTTTGTATATTTAATTTCAGGGAGTATTTCGATCTTGGACAAGGTAAGAGTTAAGGAAAGTTTAAATAAGGCTGTAGATTTACTTGAAATGCTGGAGAGTCTGCTTTTTTCTTATACCCGTGGTGACAAGAATAGCAGCGAAGCACAGTCGGGTAACCAAACAAGCTTGCCATTAAAGGGTGTTGGGCTAACATTGTCTGAATGTAAGTCTGAGCTAAAAAATGTTCTATCTGAGGTTGAACTTACCTTCGCTTCGGATGATAGTGAAGGGGTAAAGAAAGAAAATTTAAGTTTGGGTACGGTGGAGGAGCTTAGTGAAGCACTTTCTTCTTTGGCCTCTGAAATTGAAACTTCAGGTGAGACCAGGGGATCCGAAGAACCCTTAAGTTTGAGTGAAAGTTCCGGGGTCAATGGTAAGCGAAAAAAGTCGATTTCCGATCGAATTCGCTCCATGCCTCGAGTTAGAGTTTTCTAGGATGGCTAAAGGTTTCCTTGTTTTGGATTGCTTGGGCTAAGCTTTGATTCTATTTTGGCTTTTCGCTGGTTTGTTAATATAAATGCTCTACCTTTAGGAACCCCGTGCGACTCAAAAAACAAAATCCTAAAAAATTAAAGCCTTCCTCTCAGTGCCTTAAGTTTCGATTATTCGCCTACGTATTCACTTCTTTGTTTATGTTGTCTGGGTGCTCCGCCCTGAAGTCAAAAAATATCCCGGTTGACTCCGGATTGAAGCTGAACCGCGCGATTTTGGAAGAGCAGATTGCTCGCAGTGATAGAGGAATGGAGAAAGTTCCTAAACAGTCCGAGGGGTATTATTATTTTATGCTCGGAGAGTTAGCATTTAGGAACAATTCTCTTGAAGAAGCTTTGGACTATTACGAGGAGGCTGTTGAATATGAAGATCAGCCAGCCACAATTTTAAGGAAGCGTTTAGCACAAATTTATCTCCAGAAAGGGGAGCTGGAGTCTGCTTCTGAGGAGCTCGCTGCAGGCCTGACAGAAGACACGAAGGATGTAGAGTATTTTCAACTCTATGGTGGATTGTTAGCTAGTCAAAAGAAATACGATGAAGCAGTCAAAATGTATCGGCGTGTTTCTACATCCTCACCTAAGGCTTTCGAGTATAGTCTAATTCTTATAGCCAACACCTATGAACAGAAAGGAGATCTGGGAGCATCTCTCAAAACTTTGTCGGAGTTGGTAGAGAAAAAGCCTAAAAGTATTTTTGGTTATTACTATAGGGCTCGAGTTTATGAAGCCTTAAAGAAAGAGAAGAACGCAAAAGCTGATTTTCAAAAAGCAGTTAAACTCGGTGGATCTGAAGCCGTCAAATATGATTACGCGAGATTTCTTGCTTTGAGTGGGGAGTTTACTGAAGCTCGTAGAGTGGGTGATGAAGTTTTGGCTGCAAATCCCAGCAACTCAAAAATGCGAGTGTTGATGGGTAAAATTCTTCTTCGTGAAAATAAAGTTGAAGAGGCCTTGGCGGAGTTTGAGCAGGTAGCTGAAACGAATGGAAAGGATTTTAATACCAGGCTTAAGATAGCAATAATAAAGTTGGAAAAAGGAGATTTTGTTGGAGCTGAGACCGAGCTTCGTCTGGTTCTAGCGGAGCAGCCTAAACATGCTTCGGCTCGGTATTACCTAGGAAGTGCCTTGGCTGGTCAAAAAAAGGATGCTGCTTCAGTCGACGAGCTTCTCAAGATTAGGAAAGGAGAGTCTTACTACTTCGAGAGTAGAATGATGGCATCTTTAATTCTTAGACAATCAGGAGCTGTTAGTGAAGCGGCTGAGGTCTTGGAGCCGGCTTTGGAATCAGAAAGTGCAACGGTAAAGCATTTAGGGTTCTTGGCTGGATTGCAAAGAGAGGCCCAAGATTTTTCAGCCGCTCAAAAAACAATTCTTCGAATAATTGAACTAGAGCCGGAAAGCGATCGCCACTACTTCACTCTTGGTGTTTTTTATGATCGGGGCGGGAAGTTTTCCAAAGCTGAGAAGGCGCTTGAAAAGGCTATTGCACTTAACCCAAAGAATGCTGATGCACTAAACTATCTTGGGTATGCCTTGGCCGAGAGGGGTCGAAAACTTACTAAGGCTTCAGAGTTTATAAAGAGTGCACTGCGAATCGATCCAAAGAATGGTTATTACCTGGATAGTCTTGGTTGGGTTTACTACAAAATGGGCAACATCGCTGCAGCTTTGGTGGAGTTAAAAAAGGCTGTAAAGTATGTCTCAGATGATGCTGTGATCTTAGAGCACCTTGCAATTGTGCAGCGAGAGAATGGACAGAGGAAGGATTCACTTTCGACTTTAGAGCAGGCTCAAGGTTATGTTGGTAATGCGGATGATAAAGAAGTCGGAAACCGGGTTGCTAAAATGATTGGTGAGTTAAAGGTTGAATTAGAACAAAATTCGGATAATCTCTTCGATAGTTCGGCCAAAGGCGCCAGCCAGTAGTTCATGTATCATTCACATTGAGTTTTTAATTATAAGTTGGTTTCTCTGAAGTATGCATCAAGGAGTTGTTTTGAAAAATAATCTAGTCATTTTAGTTTTTTGCTGTTTGTTCCTTTCTAGTTGTGGTTTCAAATCGCCGAAATTGCCTTCAGCTCGTAAGTTTAATGAAGCTACACAGGAGAAAAAGGAAACAATAGTCAGATTCTTTCATGATAGAGCGTCGGAGAAAGATAGGTTTCAAGGGAATATCGAAGTTCAGGTTCATAAGGGCGTATTTAAGAAGAAGGCCAATTTAGCTTTGGCTTATGAGTATCCGGATTCTATTCGTGCTGAGATTCTACCTACATCACTAGCGACCCCAGCGGTTTTGGTTGTAGGTAAAGCCTCCAACCTCAGTGTCGTCCATCGCGATCGAAAAAAAGCTTGGATGGGCCCTGTAGATCCGGACAAGGTTGAGAGAATTATTGGTCTACCTTTAGAAGTTAGCGAAGTAATCCGTTGGTTCTCGGCTGCTATCCCTTTCCCAGGGTTGATGAATGTGGAGAAATTATCTGAACAGGTTACGGTATATTTAAGTGAGGATGACAAAACAGGTCTACTGTATGTTCCAGTTTCTGAGGGTAGAGAATTTAGATTTTTGCTTGAGAACTTACGTGAATTTCCAAGAATAGTTTCTATGGATTTAATCTCAGATAGCAAAACGAAAATACATACTATTTACGAATATAGCGAAGATCATGATTTCCCTAAGAGTTCCAAGACATGGATGTTGGATGAGGAAGCGACGTTTAGCTTGGATGGAGCAAAGAACGAAATCAACCCGGAATGGCAGCCGGAAACTCTAGAGAAGCTTTTTCGAATAAAGGTGCCGCGTAATTTCGAGCGGAGAGCTCTTTCGGACTTTGAAAGGGTTTTTTAGATATTTCTTCTAAGATCTAATCAGCGGTACTACCAAAACTCTTCAAAAATACTTCCAGAAGACAGAGTTTTTTTTGTGTATGGCTATTTTAGTAGGTTGAAATTATTCAAGATAATTTAAGGAGGGTTCTAAGTAGGTATTCTTAGCTCATTAAAAGTTGGTTTCTCGCTCAGACAGGGCCATTTCTCCGGCTTTGATAGCTTTTTGTGCGGCGCTCAAATTGAAGTAGAAGATGCTGAATACTAAACAAGCATTGATTAAGTTGTACTTGATAAAGCCTATTTCCTTTCTAATGAATTCGACTTCACTAATTGAAATAAGCGGAGCTATAAGTAGTTCGTTTACGAACAGTAGGCAGAAAGTTAATACCATGAAAATTAGGCTACCCAAATTTGAGGATATCTGAGTGGGGTTTTCCCAATCAAACTTAGCATAGACTGCACCTATACCAATCGCCAGTCCTACAATACCAGAGGTAAGACCAAATCCAGCAATGGTGGAGAGTATAATGGCTGATGGTTTCAGCTGTACAGCTAGTGCGCCAGAGGCAATTAATACTGCATTTAGAAAGGATAGTGGTAGAAACCAAAGAAGAAATTTCTTGTCGAGAAGTCCTCGAATACTGATGGGTGTACATCTTAAGAGGTTCCAGGATTTTCCTTCTAAGCTTACTGATGGGTAGACAAATCTTGTGGCTATCGCGGCGGTAACACATCCACCAAGTACTAGGTTCGAGGATCCCAGTATTGCTTTCCACCAGTCAGCAGTGACCGGGTCCAGGTGAGAGATCATTCGCAGTGACTTGAAGTTATAAAGATAGAGCATCGTTAGCATTAACAAGAGCAGGAGTTGTAGGCTCTGGGTAGTATCTCGAAGTATTAATCTAAGTTCTTTGTAAAGTAGGCTTCGAAACTGTTGTTGGAATGGGAATAGTAGCCTTGTGATAAACGCGATTCTATAGCTGTTGTGCCCAGTTTGTTTTGGTATCGAAGTCGACATCATCCAACCTCGAAGGAATAGTTTTTCGAATATCCAGTAGCTTATCAAAGTTAGAGCAGCGGCGAGTCCGAAGAATACCAAGCTAGGGATAGCCGGATTTGACATCTCTGAATCAAGTGAAGTGCCAATAATATCGGTATACCAGCGATGAGGAAACCATAGAGGGCTTGGATCGCTTAGGCTTTGAGCGTTTCCTACTACTTTTTCGATGTCAAATTTCTGTTTTTCTATCGAAATATTCTCCGATACGATTTGTCCAAGATAGAAGAATGCCGCAGCGATGACAAATACTGCTAGAGTTAAAAATTCTTTTAGTTTACTTGCTGGAACAAGGTTAACGAGTAGAGTGGCAGCGATTGTTGAA
>CALKYB010000072.1 GCA_938003565.1 uncultured bacterium | reverse complement strand
CCAAACCTACTACTTCACCAATTGTTTGAGCATCTTCAGTAGTAGAAGTTACATTTCCTTCTGCGTCAGTTGCGGTATTAGTAACTTCGTTCTCACCGTAAGCTCCAGCTAAACGAAAGTCCCAAGATTCCCCGTCAACTTCTCTTGAAGCAGTAATAGCAGCTGTTCCTAATAGAGTATTACTATTACCGTCAGTCAAAGTAAGACCAAGCGAAAGAGCAGTCCCCCAATCTTCTGGATCTTTAGGATCTGGGCAATCACAAGCAGGAGCATCAGCAATAGCAGCAGCTGCTGCATCACCACTTTGAGCCATAGCTAGGTTGCTACCGATTAATAAAAATACACAAAGAAATAATTTAATTTTCACGAGCAGTTCCCCTTAAAAAATAATTAAAAGTGAGCGCGCTAACACTTGACTATTTTGCGGGCACAACCACCCACATACAAATAGCCTAGGTCCTCGAACAAAACGCTCACCATCGATCTGTGGACAACTTTAAATAAAGTTATCAACAAGCGCTAGTTATTTTTTCTAGTTTCTAGCTAAATTTTTCAGAACTGTTCTTAAGATTCCACCATCTTTATAGTACTGAATCTCAACTGGAGTATCAATTCGGCAGACTACTTCCAACTCTTTCTGCTCCCCAGCATCGTTAGTTGCAGTAACCTTTACCATCTGACCAGGCTTAAGATTATCATCTACATCTACGTCAAAAGTTTCAGACCCATCAATACCATAAGTAGCTGCGGACTCACCTTTCTTAAACTCGAGCGGAAGCATTCCCATACCAATTAGATTGCTTCTATGAATTCGCTCATAAGTCTCAGCAATAACCGCCTTAACTCCTAGCAAATAAGGCCCTTTAGCCGCCCAGTCCCGCGAAGATCCCGATCCATACTCTCGACCAGCGATAACCATTAATGGAGTTCCAGCTGATTCATACTTTTGAGCAGCCTCAAAGAAAGTCATTTCTTTCTTCTCGGGGTGGTAAATTGTGTGATTTCCGACTTTGCCAGGTGTGAGTTTGTTAACGATTCTCACATTAGCAAACGTACCTCGCTTCATTATCCGATCATTTCCCCTTCGCGAGCCATAGCTGTTGAAATCATCTCTCTTTACCCCTTGCTCCTCCAGAAAACTTGCTGCTGGAGAGTCAGGCGCAATGGCCCCTGCAGGCGAGATATGGTCTGTGGTAACCGAATCACCAAATAGTCCAATTAACTTAGCACCCTTAATTGGAGTAATAGTTTCTTCATCCAACGTTAAACCGGTAAAGAAAGGTGGTAGCTGAATGTAGGTTGAATCAGAATTCCAAGGGTACAGCTCAGTAGAAGAAGTCTCGATGCCTTTCCATGCACCACTTCCACTAAACACATCACCATACCGAAGTTTAAACATCTCAGGGTCAACCGAGGCGTCCACAGCACTTTGAACCTCTAGTGCTGTTGGCCAAATGTCTTTTAGGTATACGGCATTGCCTTCTTTATCTTCGCCAATAGAATCCTTTGTTAGGTCCACTGCAGTGGAGCCCGCCAATGCATAAGCCACGACCAAAGGTGGAGAAGCTAAATAGTTAGTTCTCGTCAATGGATGAACCCGACCTTCAAAGTTACGATTTCCCGAAAGCACTGCGGAGACAACTAAATCTTCATCTTTAATAGCAGACTCTACATCATTATGAAGCGGGCCAGAGTTTCCAATACAAGTTGTGCATCCGTATCCAACCGTGTGAAAACCTAACTCTTCGAAATAAGGGGTCAGGCCAGCTTTATCTAGATAATCGGTAACAACTGTCGAACCAGGAGCAAGAGAAGTCTTAACAAAAGGTCTAACCTTGAGTCCTTTCTCAACTGCTTTCTTCGCTACCAAACCAGCACCAATCATCACTGAGGGGTTACTAGTGTTAGTGCAAGAAGTGATCGCAGCAATTACCACGGCACCATGTTTAAGAGTATCAACAGAACCATTGAGTTTTACATCCGCTGAATTCTCAAGCTGAGCCTTCTCAAGTCCAATCCCTTTTGGTCCAACTGGGTCAGTCAAGGTCTTCTGATAGTTTGGTCCAAGCTCGCTTAGCGGAACTCTATCATGTGGTCGCTTTGGACCGGCCACAGCAGGCTCAACAGTGCTAATATCTAACTCCACAATCTGACTAAATTCAGGATCTGGTGTATCCGCAGTACGATAAAGTCCTTGGGCCTTACTGTATCGCTCAGTTATATCTATCATTTCATCAGAACGACCTGTCAGTCTCATGTAGCTAATTGCGGCATCGTCAATTGGGAAGAAACTCACTGTACTGCCTTGCTCTGGTGCCATGTTTCCAATCGTAGCTCGGTCCGCCACGCTTAGAGACTCTAAGCCTTCGCCAAAAAACTCTACGAACTTACCAACTACCCCAATCTCCCGACACATCTCTGTAATTCGCAAAACCAAATCGGTCGCAGTAGTTCCTTCGGCTAGCTTACCTGTTAAGCGGAATCCAACCACATCAGGAACAAGCATGTATATAGGCTGATCAAGCATCACAGCCTCTGCTTCAATCCCCCCAACACCCCAGGCCAAAACACCCAAACCATTTACCATTGTTGTGTGGGAGTCTGTTCCTACACAACTATCAGGGCAGATAAAATTATTTTGTTTGTCTAAGTAAACCCCCTCGGAGAGGTATTCAAGATTTACCTGGTGCACGATTCCAGTCGAAGGAGGAACAACTCGAAAATTTTTAAAGGCTTGTTGACCCCACTTCAAGAATTCATAGCGTTCTTTGTTGCGACGAAATTCAATCTTCTCATTCAAACCTAGGGCATCTTTTACACCCGAATGGTCTACCTGAACCGAATGATCAATAACCAAATCACATCGAACAAGCGGGTTAATTTTGCTAGGATCCCCACCTAGATCTTTCATCGCATCTCGCATAGCTGCTAAGTCAACTAAAGCAGGTACACCTGTAAAATCCTGAAGAACAACCCGAGCAGGTTTATAAGGCATTTCCAACCTTTCCCCATTTGGCTCCCAAGAGGCAAGTCGCTTTAGAGGCTCATCGGTAAAAGCAAATCCATCCTGATTTCTAAGTACTGACTCCAATAGAATTCGAATTGTAAAAGGCAAGCGGGACATCTTGCCGAGCCCGGCCTCTTCTAAGGCCTCCAACGAATAGTAGTCGAACTTAGTTCCATCTTTGCTGACAATTTGTTTCTTTGAATTATAGTTCTCAGACATTTTAGGTTTCCCGTCACAAATAAAATTAGCTAAACGAGCAGTCCAGGCTGCTATTACCGGGGGAGAGCCTAACCTCGAACGTCAATGGCTGCAAGCCACGGGAGGGCAAAAGTTTAATTCTTTTAAAAAACTCCCAAAATTAATGCAGGTTTAAGAGGCTCTAGGCTTGCTGTGACGAAGGACAAACAACTAGGCTTTGCAGAAAACAGTACTTAAAAAACAACAACTATTCCAAGCGGAGATTAAGGCTTGGTAGATTTAAACTGTAGAGTCGGTTTTCCATTAGTTTTTCTATCCGGTCCGTGGCAGCTTCTCTAGGTTTGATTGTTCGAACACCAAGGCTCCCAGCCCGCCTCGTTAGCAGAGTAAGACGCTTATTGTCCTGGCTCCGAAAAACAAGCTGCCCATCATTAGCTAAAAGGTCACAATAGGCGCGAACTTCCAGCATACTAGCTGGTGGATTCTCCAAAAATATAAAGTCATAGTCTCTTGGTTTTGGATTAAAATGACTTGCCGTCACGATATTAATGTTCTCGTAGCCTAAACTAGTAAGATAGACTCCAGCGCGAAAAAGTTCGTTCCGACTACTTTTGACTAGTGTTACTTCAGTTCCGAGTTCGGCAAAGAGTGCAGCTAAGTCACCCGAGCCAACTGTGAGTAGCAACACTCTACTATCTGATTTTACTGGAATTTCTCCATCGAGAAGCACCGCAATGATCTCAGTCTGAGCAGTAGCTTTAGCAGGTAGATACCCTGCTTCTCCGACTATATTACGAGTCGTTTGGTAATTCTCTAGCGCTTCTCCGACTTTCTGAACAAGCTTTACCCGAGGAAATTTTCGCTCTACTATTTTCGGCTGTTCGTGCGGAGAACACGCCTGGATAGAAAGTAGGAGTAATATTAGGAAAGGAGAATAAGTCAGAAATCCGATATATCGAGAGAAGATTTTTTGAGCTACTTTTGGAAAAATTATGAAAAAAGTCTTCAATCAATCAACCATTATCTAGAACCAACTAGAGCCGAAAACCCAACGGGACTCGACCCTAGCACCAGGTTTGCCTTAGCTCCCGGTGAGTTTGGAGTGAAATCTTCTATGTTGGTCGGTAGATTATAGCTATTCCTATAGTTTTTATGCGCAAATTGTGGTTTTTTTTAATTAAGGCATCAAATTTAGGCTCTTAGAGAACATCGATAAGCTAAAATCTCCCTGTCACATGTCGAAAATTATGATTCTCTACTCGCTCTTACAACGTAGGTTTGTATGGAAGCAAAGCTCCACCACTTTAATCGCTTGACCTGACATCAAAGGACTTTTAGAATACGAAAAGAGGTTTAGATTTTTCAGTACCTTAAATAGTTTATTGGCACTGTTATTTTCCTTTTTCCACAAACCTTTTTTTTAAATTTTACTACTCTTAAGTTTCAAATTTTTTTCTCAATAGAGAAATTTAAGCTGGATACGTCTAAGCACTATGGTCAAAAGCTCTAAAAAATCCAAAGTTCATGTTTTAGAACGTGAGTTCTCAGCTAAAGAAGTGCAATCACTGCTTCGAACTCTAACTGGAAATACTGAAAAAATTGGCCTCGCACTGCTCAACTATTACTCAAGAACCGACCTCGTCACAGCAACAGGTAGAACTATGCATCGAGGTCGCCAGAAATATAGCTACGCAGATGTAGTTTTACTTTCTTGGCTTTTTAGAATGAAAAAAGAAGGCTTACCAGTAAACCGTTTTCGAAGAGGTATAGCTTATTTGAGAAAGCGACTTCCAAGATTACACACTAACCCTAAAGACATGGTAATGCTCACTGATGGTAAAGGCCTTTTTCTTAAGCATCGCATTGATGAAAAAGATGAGATTGCCGAAGTACTTACCGGAACTCGGGCTGGGCAGTATGTTTGGGCTTACTCTATTGGCAGTCTTATACAAGAAATTGATACGGTCATCGAAAAACAAAGCTGGGCGGCCTAAGGTTCCAGCTACTCTTCGTTGAATAAAATCTTAATCGCTGAGACGCACAAAAGTGCGCCTCACTTTTCAGACTTTATTCACCTCGATTAGCAGAAACCTGAACCCTTTGCCTGTTTATATGTCGCTCTAAACCTTGTTGAACGTTTAAATATTAGTTTTTGCTGTTCCAAATCCCATGTCAAATACAGATCAAAAAAATCAACCAAGCGTTGATCAACTACTTCAAGAGGCTACTCAGAGTAAAGCGAGGTTCGCTACTCAGGCGGATAAGATCACACAGCTAATTGACCTAACTGAAAAAGCAGTTCGAGCAGGTGGAACAATTTTTGCTTGTGGTAACGGTGGGAGTGCCTGTGACGCCATGCACTTTGTTGAAGAGTGTGTTGCTCGTTACAGCAAGGAAAGACCAGGCATTAAGGCGATGCACCTCGGCGACCCTGGAATTGTTAGTTGTTGGGCAAATGACTATAGCTTTGACGGGATATTTGAGAGACAAATACAAACTTTTGCCGGGGAAAACGACATCCTTTTCGCCTTCTCAACCAGCGGAAACTCTGAAAATATTCTTCGAGCTCTAAAAGCCGCAAACGAAAAAGGCTGCCACTCTGTGGCGATGTTAGGTAAGCAAGGAGGGGCAGCCAAATCTATGGCTAGAACTTCTTTAATCGTAGACTCAGACAACACAGCAAGAATTCAAGAAGCGCATATTACTGCGGTTCATGTAATTGTAGAAATCTTGGAAAATCGGCTTTTCTAGCTCTTAGCTGCCTCAGAATATAAAGCTTTTTCCATAGCTTCAATAGGTATAGACAAATTTGGATCACGATGATCTTGGGTGAAGAGTGCGCTTTGCTCTACAGCTTGGTGGAGTAACATCCGCAATCCTGAAATTGTCTTCAAACCCATGGCCTGAGCTTTCCCAATAAGCATTGTGTTGTCCTTTGTTACCATGTCAAAAACGACTGCATTCTCGAGCACACCATCTAGTATAGAATCAAATAGCTCCTCTCCTCCATCTGCAAGGTGAGAGCCTAAGGGGGTAGAGTTAATAACTAATTTAAAGTCTGCCACCCTCAAATTTTTAAGATCATCAAATCCCCCAGCGTTAACTGAAAAATCTAACCCCAACTGTTTCGCTCTATCAACATTTCGATTTGCAACAAAAACACTACCAACTCTTAACTTCTGCAAAGAGTAAACGGCAGCTCGTGCAGCTCCTCCAGCACCCAACACCAATGCGGAATCTCCTGTGAACTCAACTCCAGTCTCCTCGAGTGCTTTAACTATACCAAGCCAATCTGTGTTAAAGCCCCTCAGGTACCCTTGAGTGTTTATTACCGTGTTGACTGCTCCAATTTTTTGACAATCTTCGGAAATCGTATCCAATAATGGAATAACGCTTTCCTTGTGAGGAATCGTTAAGCTGTATCCTCTTAGAGCATCTGCTTTCATCTCCTGGATCGCTAACTGAGAGTCCTCGGTATCGAGAACCTCATAGCGAAAATCCAAGCCAAGTTTCTCAAAAGCTGCGTTATGCATTGCTTTGCTAAGATTCGTAGGCTTTAGAGCCACTAGTTTACAGATTTTAGTCATTCGATAAATTCACTCTTAAAGTTAGAAAATGTGGTCTCAAAATTTCACAACAATTCGACCGCTAATGCAATTTTCCCGATGCGAATAAACAACTCTACACCCCTCAACCTCGCAAAGCTCTGCATTCCCTAGCCTTATAAGAAGAGTAGATTACTCTCTTTTTCTGAGTTTTTTTATAAGAAAAAGCCTCAGCCTTTCCCTCACATCTGCCGATAAATACTAAGCGCTGAGATTTCTGCCCGATTAAAGGTAGCTGAGCTCTGAGAACACCAAATGAAGAATAAAGAGTGACAAAAAAGGCATATGAGCGAGAAGAGTAAAGCAAATTCGAATAACGGCCTCCGTAACTTTTTGAGTTACCTTGCCTTTGAAGGCCACTCGATAAGAATTGGCCTGCTCTTGTCTTCATGTATCTTCTTCTTCAACCTATTAGCAATTTTATTCTCAACCCTTGGCCTTAGCTCTGGTGGGGGTCAGCTACTAGCATGGTTTTTATCCTGTGGAGCTATCGCCATTATAGATCAAGCCCTGTTTGGCTCATCAGGGAAAATCCTCAAGGAAACATATAAGCTTGAGCAAAATGGGAATTACAAGGAGGCAGAGGAACTTCTAAAAACAATCTCTCCTGACTCTTCCAGCTCTGTTCCCTGCCCTGCCTACCTATATCATAGCCGAATGGCAGAAATTGCAATTTCGGGAGCCAACTATTCTTTGGCAAGCTCCTCAATCGACAAACTAGAGAATGATCAAGAATTTACCACTACCAAACAACTTCTAACCCTAAAACTCTTAGAGGCTGAAAAAGGCCCAGAATTGGCGCGAGAACATCTAGAATCACTGGATAGCACGGATCCACTTATAAAATTCGAGAAAGCCTTACTTTTGCTTAAATCCAAAGCTCCGAGACCTGAAATCACAAAAGCACTGGATGCAGTAATGCAAGAAGAGGAATTCCTGCATCCCTGCGGTATTTACCTACATAGTCTGGCCAACGCCTACAGAGAAGCAAACAGACTTTGGACGGGACATGCTGAAGAGGCAATTGAAGAGTTAGGAATTTGTATTCTTGTTCTTCAACGTTCCGCAACAATCTGCCCGGGAGTAAAAGAACACTTAGCAAATTTGTATGTTGAAAGAGCATATTACTTGGCTACTCACGCAGAACCGAGCAAAGCTCAAATGGATCTCTCCATTGCAAAAGCGTTTTCACATTTTAAGTATGTTGCTCAAAGAATAACAGAATGTGAGGAAGAACTTCTTTGGAGATACGATATAGAACCAACTGAGCTAAAAAAGCCGATAGATATTGGCTCTGCGTCAAAACCCCAAGAACAAGAAGCTGTCTCAGAGACTACTGAACAAACTTTTGATGCCTAGCAAGCTACTAGAAGTTATCCAAAACTACTCGAAACTTGACCCTGGGATATCGTTAATATTCATAGTAACTGTGCGCCTAGGAGTTTTAGCCTTACTAGTTTTCCAGCCGTTAATCTTTCTAACTTCTTCAGTTGGGTGAAGTGGAACATCTGGACAGTTCATTGCCCGTCGATAGCCAAAGCACATATGCTTTTCCCAAAAAGAAAACTCCGGGTTAGGTCTACTGTACTGACTGCTATATCTGCTCCCACTAGACCCCAGCAAAGTATTACTTAGGCTACTAAAGTCAATCCAAGGAACAACTATTAGCAAAATTCCAAAAAATATTAGTAAATTCTTTTTCATAAGTTTTCTCTAAAAGCCTTCTACTGCACTTCCCCAGGGATCACATCACCCCAACCAGGACTAGTGGCTGGCTCCTGTCCTCCTCCACCGGGTATTACGTCACCCCAACCAGGAGTTCCAGGTTCACCACCGCCTGCAGGAGGAGGATCACCGATTTGAATAAAACAGCGTTGATCAAAGAAAAGGTCGATTAAAGACTCTAGAACAAAAGCTCCACTACCAACAAAGATAACAGCTATTGCTGTTCGATAGTTTCCACTAGCAGCACTAACAACTGCAAGAACCCCAGCTATCGTCATTAACAGAGCTCCAAATGAAGTCTGAATAAAGGCCATTAGCTTACAAAAGCCCCAAACAAATTGATCATCTGGAACAGGATCAAAGCAAGTTACGTTGGGATCATTGCAATCCATTTGAGCAATGACTGGGTGAATGCTTCCTAGTAGGATTAAACCAAAACCAATAGAAATTAAAAGGACCGGCATAACCCGTCCATATATATAACTCCCACTAATGTGCGATCTGCAGAGGCTCTGATAGCAAAGCTGCTTTAAGTGCTGGAAAGAATTTGTAGACCTGAACATAAAAAACCTTTCGGACTAAAATTAAAAAAAAGATAAGTAAAATCAAATATGTCTCTATCTCTATTATGCGTAATCTCTAGAGTAGTGTGCTCCTTAGCAAACATAATAACGACCAGCTAAGTGTCTGTATTTACTTACTTATCCCCGAAGCCGATCTTGAAAATCAAGCCATCCCTACTATTAAACAGGAAAAACACCAAAATTTCTAAATTCCTTATTTTACGAAGCGGTGAAATAGGAAGGGCAGAAAATACAAAAAATAGGTTTTAAAAATAGACATCGCATTGCTTCAGGTCAAGATCTACAGGAGTCGATTCAGTGCCATCTGGCCACTGTAGCAGCCTTAATAAGTCAAAACTAAGATTGGCGAAAACACGCTGCCCCTCGAAAAAGCTAACTTGATAGCGCCTTAGCACTTTATTTCGACATTCGCCGGAGCTATCAACTCGCAAAACCCAGCTCAAAGCTTGTCGACCCCAGTATCTTCTAGCCGAGCTATCCTCTTCAACAGGAATAGAGTTAACCTCAACTCTCACACTTCGACAAAAGTAGTCGAGTTCCTGACTACGACTCAGAATACCCTCATGACGAACTAAGTTTCGATTCTGTTGAATATCAAACTTTCCTGCACTACTCATAGCCATATCCAGTGCCCAGAGTATCGTTTGATAAGCTAGTGTTGAATGCTTGCTCAACCACGGGGCCGGACAATACCAGTCCCCTTTAGAAATGATACTCCAAGTTGGCAAATGCCGTTGAACAGGTATCTGGAAATCATTGTAATTAATTCTGCAATAAGAAGTTTCGTTCTTATCAAAAAATCCCCAAACTAACGGCTCATTTTGTCTATCCTCGCCAAAATAGAGCTCAACCCCTAGAGGATCAATATCTGAAAATTCCAAATAAAGCCGAAAAGAGCTTCCCAACATAATGCCAGCGTTACGGGCAAACTTAGCTGCCAAGGCTCCAGCGAGCCCTTCAGATAAGCGCAAGCGATGATTAAGATGAGATGATTCGACAACAAAGGTTGTCCTAAATCCATCAAATATATCCATAAAACCTCTCCAGGTTGGTTCACTAGAGCTTGCGAAACTCAAATGAAGCAACCAAAAAAACATTGGATTCTTTTCTGCCCCTGTTTCAGATCAGCTAAGAACATCCTCAAATAGGGGCTAAATATATTTTCTAGAGTAGAGAGAAATTAAAGATCGTAGGGAAAGAATAAGATTATAGGTAAAGAAACAACTACTCAAGCCTGCCGCGCATATAGTTTCAAGGCTCATTTCTCTCAGGCTCAGAACGCCCCCAACTAATTGGACTTTATTGGTCTTTCTGGTAGTAATCACTCAACAAAGTTGCGTATCAAGACTAACTTAATTTAGCTCTCTAGTTCCGTGTCAAAATCTAAATCCATACAACTTCTAGTATCCTGCGTAGACCCGCGCTGTCATAGTCACATTTCAAAAGCACAACAGTCTAGTACTTACTCTCTGAGAATGCCCGGTGCTGTAACTTTCTTTGGTCTGTTGGGCATGTGGGTGATCACGCGCTTTAACAAAATATCTGTTTCTGAAGTAAAGTTCGTTCCTCATACAGACTGCGCCTGGGAGAAAATATTTTTACCAAAAAGCCTAAGAAATAAAGCTTGGCCTCAACATAAAATCCTTGGCCCTTTGTCTAAGCTCTTATTTGGCTGCCCCGTCGAAATAGAAATTCAAGAGATCTAAGTAAGAATCTAATTAAACAAATTTGCACCCAAAGCTCTAATCCACACTGCCGGGGAGCCTGAATCACGTGCTAAGTTTTCTTTTTCATCCAAGCTGCCTACTTCCTTTGTTTTAGAAGAGAGTTCACGAAGAAAAAGTATCAAGTATTCTTCGGCTCTAGTACAAGCTACATAAAACACCCGCCGACTCTCACTATTCTCCAGTAAGCTTGCTTGTCTTTGACAAAGTAAACCTGAGAGAGTTTTAGATCTTTTAAAATCTTTAGTAGGATCTTCAACTTTCACACCCAAAAGAGGCCAGCGGTCTACAACTAAAGCTGGGTCTTCGACAATAAAGTCAGGAGTTCTATTTGTTGACTGATCAAGCATGGGCAGAATAACCATCGGAAACTCAAGACCTTTCGATGCATGAATCGTTGAGAGAATCACCGGAGCATTAGAGTCAGAGAGCTCAGGACCTACCTTGTTCTCTAGCTTTTGTTTTAGTAACCACTCCAAACTTGAATGTGGAGTTCCTCTACTCTCCCCAGATAGCTCCGCTCCTTTGAACAAATCAATCAATCCTAAAATATTATCCCAAGCACCTTCCATGCCCGCCTCAAAGTAACTCTCTTTCAAATTCATGTTTGAAGCAATCCGCTCTAAGAGGGAAGAAATTGGCAAAAACTGACTCCATTCTATCCAAAGGCTTACCTGCTCTCGGACCGCACCGTCACCATCAAGAAAATAGTTGGCCAAATCATCGTCACTAAATCCAAACAACGCTGAGCGTAATACTCCAACCAAGGCAACTTCATCTTTTTGATCGACTAAAAGTCTAAGGAGATTTTCAAACTGGACCACCTCATCCAAATCATAAAAAATACTAGACTTAGATATCTGATAAGGAATACCTCTTAAATCAAAAGCCCTTGCCACAGCCATAAGTTCCGTTCTTTTGCGAAGCAAAACTGCTAGTAAGTTCCCATGTTTGGATTCCAAGGCTGGCCAAGAGCCATCCCTAGACTGAACAGCCTCCAAAATTTCTACAACCTTGTCTCCAAGTGCGGCAGCTTCAGCGGCCATACTGGAGCCAAACTTTTGTTGATAGACTAGGACCCTTTCATCAGAAGACTCTGACTGATCTTCATCAAAACTCTTCATTGGCAGGTAGGTGCTTGCTCCACGCACTCGAGCCTTTCCAGTTTCGTAAAAATCTAGTGAAAAAAGTCTGGGGAAAAAGGAATTAACAAACTTAATAACACCTGGATGAGAGCGAAAATTGTAAGTTAGTGCTAACTCTTCCCCAGACTTTCTCTCAATTAGGTCTAAGGACGCAATAAAGACTGAGCTATCTCCTCCTCGAAAACCATAAATTGACTGTTGGGTATCACCTACTAAAAACAAAGGACAATCAGTTGCTTCTTCCCGCTCAGCTAGTAAAGAAATTATTTGCCACTGAGTTTGGTCCGTATCCTGAAATTCATCGACCATCATTGAATCAATGTTGGATTGTATTCTTTGTAATAGCTTTGCCTTGCGTGCCGCCAACCAAGGTTCATCTTCTTTCTTTGCTTGTATCATTGCCAAGGCAGATTCAAGCAAATCATCAAAATCAACCACGCCTATGAGTTTTTTCTGCTTTTGATAAGCCTTAAATACTTTCTCGCTAATCTCTATTAATATTTCAGCTAATTGAAAATTTTCAGGCTCACTAGTCAGACCATAAGAAAAGATTTGCGCCTCTGTGCTCGAGAGCAAGTCTCGCACAGCTTTCCAATAATTCACTGGATTCTTCTTTGAAACTCGAACAGCCGACCCCGAATATTGTTCTAGAACTTCCCTAGCTTTAAATAACTGATTCTGAGCCCCTCCAGGGTTAGGCAACTTAAGACTAGAAAGAAGCTCAGCCAAAGTAGGCAATAGCTTTTCAAAGCCCCCTCTCTTTTCATCGGCTAACCCAGGGTTATTTGCTAACCACTCTTTAGTTTGTTCCAGGAGAGCCAAGAGTTTCCTAGAAAAATTTTCTCTCACTTCTACACTCAGCTCAGCATAAACCTGCTCTATGCTTTCTAAATATTCTTTAGGAGGTGATGAGTTTCCATTTCCACTTCGCCAATCTACCGCAGAAACGAACCTAAATTTTCTACGATCCAGCACTAACCTTCGGACACTCTCGTGCAAAACTCTCTCGGAAATCCCTGAGTTCACTAAAAGTTTGACTCTTGAAAAAAACTTGGACTCTTCGACTACTTCCTCAAGAGCTATTTCGATCATTTGTTTTTGCTCTGTCTCTCCTAAAGTCTCTGCTTCGGAAAGACCTCTTGCTAGCACCGGATCCATTCTCAGAATAGATCTGGCAAAAGAGTGAATAGTAGAAATTCTAGCCTTGGAAATATCGGCCAAAGCCCGTCGAACTAAATTAAGAGTAGGGCTATCGATTTCCTGTCCATCAAAATGTTTATCAATGAGAATCTTTTGAAGAATTCTCTCAACCCTTGTTTTTATCTCAGATGCAGCTTTATCAGTGAACGTAATGGCAACTATCTTCTCTATTGGAACACCCGAAAAAATACTATTCACAAATCGCGAACGCAAAACATGAGTTTTCCCAGAACCAGCTGAAGCCCTGAGAAGAAAGCTCTTATGCGGATCTGAAGCCAGTGACTGCTCCCTTGTCAGGCTAAATGAAGATGCTTCAGAACTCTCAGACTCCAAGCCCTCGCTGTCATCCGCGTTCCACTCCAAGATTGAAATAGACTCAACCTCTTCTGGAGATGTGAGCTTGACTGGATTACGATACGAAATACGATGAAATCCCCCTTGGAGAATCGCTTGAAAATCCTCTGCGTAAGGAAATGACCCTCCAATTATTCCGTCACTGTATTCTCGAACATAGTCCAAAGACTCATCAATAACTGAGGGCGCAGCCTGCCAGTCAAATACATATGAGCGACCTTTTTTAGCCACCGCTAGATGCTCAATCACTACTCCTTCTGTTAAAGATGAGAGCAATTCATCCCGACGATCTGGCCGTTTTAGGGCTATCTGACCACCGCGAATATCTTCAGCGGGGACGCCAAAGTGCTGGGCCAAAACAGCGCCATAAATTGGGACCTGTAGGCTCACCCCTTTTTTCACATCTATAAACCGGGACGTATTTCCCGTCTTATAATCCCAAACTGCCCATTTTAAAATGTTTGCCTTACCTTCTGTTTGACCCGAGATTATTTGGTCTATACGATCAATTTTGCCACGAATTTCAATTGAACAATTTCCTCCCCCCGCCTCTAAACACAAAGGCTTATTCTCGCCAAAACCAAAAGGATACTCCACTGTTTTTACAGTACTCTTCAACAAATCTAAATGAAAAACTAAAGCTGCTTTGAGCAAACCCCTCCTGGATCGATCACCTTCTTGGTTTAAACCACGGCTTAAGTATTCCAATTTCAAGCGTCTCAAGACTGACCCCTGCCAATCAAATACTGATTCTTCGACAGCTTCGTTTAGATGCACCAAAGCTCGTCTGCTTAACTCATCAAGCTCAGGAAGTTTTTCAACTTCAAGAAACTCTTGGTAGACTTTCTCCAAAACAGCATGCAATAAATTGCCAATTTCTAAGGATGGTAAAAATTCTAAGGGGTGAGACTGAACCTTCAATCCCAAAACATCAGAAAAGAAAAAACTCTGCGGACAACCAACGTAGCGCTCAAGCAATGTTGGCGAGTACTTGGCTACCACCCCCCCCTCTCGTCTTTCAAGAATTTGTCGCTTCTCGAGGATAGCCTCAAGTTTTTTGGGATTTTGTAGAACCCCGTCATATTCTGTATAGGCTGCCGAAGCACGTGCCTTTAGCAACTCCACTGAACGCCCCACAGGAGCTTTTTTCTGCTCTATAGTTATCCTTTCTTTAGCACCATAACGACTTAGACACTCCCTATAGATCCCAGTAGGCTCAAGCTGTTTGCCTTCTCCACTCCTGGGTGCTGACAAGTATAGTTCTCTACTTGAAGAAAATACATGGCGTAGTAGAACAAAAGACTCAAAACTATCTGGCCAAGACTTTCCCGCTACTTTCAGAGCAATGCCAAATTGATTTCGAACTTCATTGACATCAAATGTTCTTGGGAAGACATCTCTAGTCAATCCAATTAGGAAGCTGTATTGATTTCGAATTCCCCGGACATCTGAAAGTTCAGTACAGGAAATGCTCTCTCTAGTTAGTTGCTCTCGAAGATTTGTTTGAGTAATCAACCTACTCCAGAGATTTATTACCAGAGAGACAGTTGGCTGATCCTCTGTGGCTAGATGCTCAGCTATTAAGGCCTGCATGCGGCTAATTGTACGCTCCAAATTGAAAATTTTCCGGTAAGCGCTAGCAATTTTAACCTGGGTATTGGAGTCGATCCCCGAATAACGGATTTTTGAACGATCTCTAAAAAGCCGTTCTCGAATCATCGCTGCAATTTCAGCGGGGGCTGAAATCTGAAAAAGCCGATCCCTCCATGATGCTTCCCGATAGTAGAGCGCTAATTGAGCTAAAATCTTACTAATTAAACTTCTTTGAGTGGGAGCCTTGAGACTCAAGCGAGCCAAGCTAGAGAGTAGGGCTGAAATCCAGGAACTATCTGTGGCACCCGCTTTTCGAAAACCGAGTGCATCAACTGCATCAACTAAATCTCCAAGACCATCGACTGAAATCTCAGACTCCTCTAGCCATGTAGTAAGCTGACTATGCTCTTCTGGAAAGGCAGCACGTAGATTTCCGAAATCTTTTCGGTCGATTATATTTTTTTTGACAAGGTCAGAGCGAAAATAGGAATCCAAACTCTCAAGACTTCCGCTATCTAACCATTGAAAAAAACAAAGAACTGAATCAGCTGCCAAGTTCGATGAAAGCGCCGCTCCACGCGGAATACAAACAGGAATTCCTGCCAACTCACTTTCTACCCTTAACAAGTCGATATAAGGCTCTAAATCAGAAGCAATAATTTGAATATCAGTCGCTTTAGCCTCGCTAGAGGCAAGTAGTTGGGATATCTCTGAAACAACTTGTCGAACCTCATCTCTTCTATCACTACTAGCAATAAGCGATGGCACTTCTGAGGCTTCGAGAGGCGCCAGGTCTTCGCCTTCTATAAGGTGTAAAACCAGAGAATCCCTGTATGAAGAGATAGGCTCTATAGGGTTAACTGAAATGTTTTTAGCTTGGATGAATCTAGAGAGTTCTCGACGAGGCGTGGTCGTAAAGTTTACTTGAGTAGTAGTTTTATCAAAGCCCCCCTGCGCCAAAGTACTACTTTGAGAAAATTCAACCAAACTACTATCAACCACTAATTCTAATTTGGAATGAGGAGCAATTGTCAGCCAAATGCTAGATTCAAGAGGGGTTAGCCAAGAAGGGTTATTTAAAAATATTTGTGCTGGAAGAATTTCCTCCCCTAAAAAATCTAGAAAATGTTTTAAACCAAGAGTATCTAGAAGTTTAGTTCTGAGACCAATTCTGTCGTAAC
>CALKYB010000071.1 GCA_938003565.1 uncultured bacterium | reverse complement strand
ATAAGGGTCAACATTCAAAACCTCAATCTAGAGAAGCTAAGCTAGAGCGGACAAGTGATCGAAGTAAAACAGATTCTAGAGAGCCCAGGAAAAATTCACCTAGAAAACCTGTTCGTAAGAATGAGAGGAAACCGCTTTTTCCTAAGTAGTTTTTTGTTCGAGAATTTGTATTTGAGTCGACCTAACTTAAGTCTTTCCATCTGTTAAGATGGATTTAGGTATACCCATCCTAGAATAAATTTCAGCATAGACGAACTATCAATCCGATGGGTATAAGCACACTGCCATTAGACAGATATAATGCGCCTCCAGTTTGCTACAAGTCCTCAGGACTTGGCTAGAAAATACCAAATAGAGCTGATTTTCTAAGCTCAACTAGCATTTCTTGCGAAGCTGCGCTTCTTGTGGATGGGTATACCTGTCTAATGGCCTCGCATAGGCTCGGCTTATACTGCGCCACTGCGCATCATTTAAATTTCGGTTAAATATTGACCTTTCAGACTCTGGTTTCAGTATAAGATCTAGAGGCTACATACGCTTAAGAAGCTAGTTGAATAAGCACAAAGGGTTGAACGATTGAGCAGATAAAACTAGGGTCTTCACTCTGCCAAGCATCAATTTGTTGTAAGGATGGCTTAGCTAATAGTCCCGATTCAATCCAAGTGTTAATCTGCTCTTGATTATCTTGGACCACATGGACCCCAACCTCGGCCAGGGAAAGACTTGTTGAAACAATGATAATTGAATCTCTAGCTAGGTGAGGCGCTAGTTCCTTCCACTTGACAGAGCCGAGATCTTTCTCAAGCTGATCTAATATTTTGGAGTCCACCATCTTAGACTAAGTTCTATATCGTTGCTAGGCGCTGGGAGTAATACTGCTGTTAGAGTTTCTATCAATACTACTAGTGTTTTTGCAAGCCGTATGACGTTTTTAAAAAATCTTTTCTTGTATCTTCCAGTAATATTTTTGTTTTCTAGCGATTACAAAAAGTGGTTGTCTAAAGCTACTCTTGAGTGAAATCGCATCTTCAACTGAAGAAACCCTTATTCTCCGCTCAGGTAGTCTCGTGTGGAGTCGAGAAAAATTGTAGTAGAAAGCTTTTCTTCCCGATTCACTATTTAAGTAAAAATACTCGCTTAGATGCTGGCCATCTAGATCGTAGTATCTGATTTCAAGTCTGGATCGACCTTTTTTATCCTTGGACTCTTGAAAGTCCATTAGATCTGGTCGCATTACGTGAGCATCTTTCATGGCTCGTGCTTCTTTTAGTTTGGTGTCATTGTCCACGAGTAGTGCGCTACATCTAGCGCATTCGCGGGCTGCGATATCATTCTCCTCTCCACATTCGTTACAAAGCTTAAACCGGAAGCGGTATCTGCAAGGGACAATTGAAAAATCTTTAGGGTCTTCTGTGGCACCATGGCATTTTCGACCAAAATGCTCGATGATGTTACCGTCTGAGTCGACAATACCCCAAAAGTCATTTTCAAAATTACACTCTGGACACTTCACTTTTACTGGGACAGAGTCTTCGCTGGGTTTTTTCTCTTCGATTTCTGGGTTGAAAATACTATGGTCCATCCCAGTATAGTCTAAAACTAAACAATCCTTTTTTCCTTCACTTAACCTTAAACCTCTACCTACAATTTGTTGGAACAAACTAATTGATTCGGTGGGTCGAAGAATGGCTATCAGATCAATATGGGGAGCATCGAAGCCAGTGGTTAAGACCGAAACATTTACTAGAAATTTTAGTTTTCGCGCTTTAAGATTTTTTACAATAGTGTCCCTTTCTTCAGATGGCGTACTGCCTAATATAATACTCGATTCTTCAGGAGGAAGATAAGACAAAACCTCCTCTGCGTGTCTTACTGAAGCAGTAAAAATAATGACTCCGACTCTGTCCTCAGAGAGATCGTATATATTATTAACAATTAAGGGGGTTACTCGTTTTTGTTTTTTTAAAACAGTCTCAATATCTTCAACACTGTACTCTTTTGAGGTGCTTAACTTGAGCTCTGAGAAGTCATATGCTGCCACAGGAGAATCTAGTTTGACCGGTGGCGTCAGGTAGCCATCTCGGATCATTTCTTTCAAACCAATCTCAAATATGCATTTTTCAAAGAAACGGGATTCGTCTGTACGGAGAATTCCTTTGGAATGATATTTATAAATCCAGCCGAGCCCTAGTCTATAGGGAGTAGCAGTTAAACCGAGAATACAGATTGCGGGAGATTTTTCTCTCAGTTTCGAGATAACCTTCTGATATTGACTATCTGGATCGTTTGAGACTCGATGACATTCATCAATTATGACCAGAGAGAAGTCCTTAAAAAAACTACTCTCAGCACGAACAACAGATTGTATTCCACCAAAGATGACTTTCTCGGAGGTGTCTTTTCGATTTAAACCTGCAGAGAAGATTCCTGCATTGAGACCGTAGCTTTGATATTTTTCGTGGTTTTGTTCCACAAGTTCCCGAACATGGGCTAGAACTAGAACTCTACCGTTGGCAATCTTCGCCAGCTGGGCAATAACCAAACTTTTGCCTGCGCCAGTGGGAAGCACAATAGTTGCTGGTTTTCTTTGCTTCCTAAAGTAGTTAACTGCCGAATCTACTGCCTTTTTTTGATACGGTCGGAGTTTGTATCCAAGTTGATTTGAATCACTGCTCACTAATTAAGTTCTCCATTGAGTGCCTGGGTTTTCTCAGCTAAGTTAGCCCTCAAAACTCAGCATGGCTCCTGGATTAACTCTAGACCCTTTGGAAGTTACTCCAAAGAGAGCCTTTGGTAAACTTGAGAGTTGATACTCTTCATTTGGATCCAATTTGTTTAGGCCTAACAACGAAATTCTTAATACGTTGAAGGAGTTATTGTCGTGAGTAATTTAGCAATTTGTTTAGTGCTAATTTCTGCGTTTTTCCATGCTTTAAAAAGTTTTTTTCTTAAACGATCTAAAGATAAGTTTTCATTTCTTTTTCTTTACTACAATATTTCGATTTTGGTTTATTTGCCTTTGCTTATTTATTTTGTTCTAAGCGAAGGGGTAGATTGGGTAGCCTTGTTTTTCTGGGGTATGGTTAGTGGGGTTTGTCACTTCTTTTATATGATTTGCTTCGCTAAAGCGATGGAGAAAGGTGACTTATCTTTAGTTTATCCAATCATCCGTTCATCGCCGGCTTTAGTATTAGTGTGTGCAGTATTCTTTTTAGGAGAGGATGTTAGCATTCGGGGGGTGTTAGGTATTTCGCTTATTGTCTTTGGGGTTTATTCCATCAACTTAGATGGTCTGAGTTTCCAGAGTCTGTCACAGCCTTTAAGGAAATTATGCTACGAGCCAAGTTTGCAGTGGGGTTTGTTGACGATGCTGACGGTAACAGCATATTCAATTGTTGATAAACAAGGCGCGATTACCAATCATCCGATGATATTTGCCTGCGCGCTTCCTATTTTCTCTTCCATTTATTTCAGCCCTTATTTCCTAGCACGTAAAGATAATTCTAAGCTTAGGGTAGAGTGGGATGAAAATAAGCGGGACATCCTTATCAATAGTGTGATTTGCGTTGGGGGTTATAATTTGATTATTGTAGCGATGAGTTTCGAGAAGCTTAGTTATGTAGTTGGTTTGAGACAAGTTAGTATTGTTATGGCTGTGATTATGGGTGGCATGATACTTCGTGAGAAGAATTACTTGGTTCGAGTTTTTGCTTCTTGTGTAATATTTGTAGGTGCCTTCTTAATAGCAAGTGCTGGTAAAT
>CALKYB010000070.1 GCA_938003565.1 uncultured bacterium | reverse complement strand
ATGACCTTGCCCCAGATAGAATCCTCTTAGAGCACCGGTTATTACACATAAAACTAAATCATTTAGACTCACATTATAAATGTGCTTAAGCCGACCTAAGTTTTTTAGAGGAAGACTAAAGGTTTCAACTTTACGTTGCTGGGAACTGGGTCCCCGAATAATTCCTTTGTGGGTTGACGCAAAAGTTTTTCCAATCAACTTTGGAATAAACTTCAAATCTTCGGACAAACCGAGACTCTTTGGAGGACTAGGAAAGAAAGCTTGGGCTTCAAAAAAATTTTTAACTCTCAAATTAAATGAATCCTCATCCAACTCCGCACTTTTATCAAACAGTAATTTTGAAATTTCAATCATGCTCAGCCCATCGGCGAAACTATGATGCATCCTCATCAGCAAAGCAGGATTAGTCTTTCGACGAATTAGAGTCGCATGAATCAAGGGGGATCCTAAAGGCATAGGCTCCGTAAACAACTGACCCAGGGTCAAATCAAAGCTTTGGCTAACAGAAGTTTCGGGTAGGTCAAAAATTTTGAGAAAATCATCAGACTTTGGCTCAAAATTACCGACTCGCTGTTTATCACTTAAACTGTAAACCTCTTTAAAAACTTTTGAAATTCGAACTTTAAGCAGATCCACCTGAGGCATCTCCGCAAATACCCATAAATCCCCAATTACCTGGCAGGAATTTTTAGACTCTATTAAACAAAAGCACCTATCTAGGGCAGACAATCCAACTGACATTCAAAACACAATCTATTAACTTCTATTTTAATCAATTTTCGCTACTTACCTGATTAAATTACTACAATACTTTAACCATCCTATCAAATTTCAATACGATACCCGCCAACTCAACCCCTAGTCCTGCAAGTTCAAGTTGATTGTTTCTCAATGAGACCAAAAGTGATAGAGATGTGATACAAATTTTGCGCCTCAAACCCAGTAATTGGAAGTTTTTAGCTCCTCGTAGCGAAATTCCTTTTAGCTAGTTTGTGATTGGCCAGTTACTCGGCACTGGTTGTTTCTCAGACAGCTTGCCGAATCCGAGTTACCCGGTCCAAAGTTGTATTTTGAAACGTAGTTTGTAGAAGTTTTTTGGCATCGCCATTGTATGGCTTTTTAACAATGTATGCTCATGGAAGCATCTGAGTGGTAGTATGATATTTCTTACCGGTGGTACTGGCTTTCTCGGCCAAGAGCTCTTAGCAGAGCTTCTTACTACTCGTCCAACGGATGAGAAGTTTTGCGTACTTGTCCGACCCAGAGCCAAAGCTACTTCAGAGCAAAGATTCAACCAACTGCTAAAATGCATAGCCTCAAAAAAGGGTTTGGAGAAAGAAGATCTCAGCTCTAGAATTTCTTTCGTAGAAGGCGATATGTCTTTGCCTAGATTTGGAATCTCTGAGAATGGTTACGACCAAATAGTTGGCTCAGCAAAGGAGATTTTTCACAGCGGTGCGAGTGTTAGCTTTACCCAGTCACTCGAACAGGCCCGGGCTATTAACGTAACCGGTAGTCACAATATAGTGGAGCTCGCCAGCAGCATCAAGCAGCGCTCAGGCTTAAACTCACTAGACGGAAGAGCCTTACTGAATTACGTCTCAACTGCCTACGTCGCAGGTGATAGAGATGGAATCGTCAATGCTTCTGAACTTGGAACAGATCATCGTTTCAAGAATAGCTACGAACAATCTAAAGCAGAAGCCGAAATTTGGATTAGAAAGAATTGGGATAATATTCCTACCCATATATATCGACCAAGTATAATATTAGGTGACAGTCAGACTGGTTATTCCAGCAGCTTCACAACAATTTTTGTGATGCTTAAAGTCTTCATGAAAGGACTGTTCCAGACCTTTCCTGCAAACCCTGGAGTAGCTCTGGACCTAGTACCCGTAGACTATGTAGCCAAATCAATTAGTAAAATTTCCTTGGAAAAACCAGGAGCGGAGCCGTGCTACCATCTTTGTACGGGGGTGGATCGAGAAACTTCGCTACGAGAAATTTTACAAGCTCTAGCTAATAGCCTTCATCATCAGGGATACAAAAAGTTTCAATTTCCAGTCATGACAAGACCCGAGGCAAACTTAGTTAGAAAAGTGACTTTTGGCTTAGCCGTAACTGGCCTTGAAAAAATGGAACAAGTTTTTGAGAGCTTTGCCGGGAAGCGAAGTAGTGTTGTTCAAAGAGTTCTACCCTACCTACTTTACGTCAATAAGAATCCCCAATTTGATATGAAACCTAGCCTAGACAGCTTTCCAGGCTTACTAAAACCTGCCCCACTCTTTAGCGACTATGCTGAGTTAATCTTCTCCTATTGGATTAAGAATGATGATGACCTGTCCCGCCTCAAACAACAGATGGCCTAATTTAGCAGCCGCTCTTCACTAAACACTATCCTCCTCCCGGCCGCGCACAAGAGTGGGCCTCACTAGTCAAATATCGTTCGCCTCGATCGGCTGAAACCTGACCCTCTACACACTGAGGTGAGTAGTAGTTCTAGGACTCTTCTAGTTTCAGGACGGTGGCGCCGAAAATTAGTTCTTCGCCGAGTTTTACTTCGAGGACTTCGCCCGGCACCAGCCTTCGCTCTTTGCCGGCGAAGGTTCCGTTCATACTCTCAAGATCTTCGACCGTAAGCGAGCCTCCTGAAAGAACTAATTTAGCGTGCTTTCGAGAGACTTTTGCTTCATCATCAAACTTCTCCAAATCAATCTCCGGAGCCCAGTCCTCTTGGGAATCAGCTCTCCCGACAAAATTCACCCCTTCTTTTAGAGCAAAACAAGTCCCTGAACTCTCACCATACCGTATTGTTAGCTTCATCTAGAACAATTCCATTAGAAAACAAAAACAAAAAAAGGTTAGCTCCCACCAAAAAATTATGGGCGGGGGGATTTAAACAACACCAACCGACTAGTCTTAGAACTGAACACTCTCTTCAAACGCTCTAAGGTCAAAATTAAAGCATGATAGTCAGAGTTGGGAAATATCTTAGTTCAAACCCTATTACCGCGGTTATCAAAACATAATTCGCGATAGCCGAAGAAGTTTTGAGAAGTGCCGGGAGGTGAGCGCAGCGAACAACCTAGAGACAGGTAGCGTTTTCTCCAAAAAAGCTAATCAAACCGAAGGTTTGACAATAAAAGAATCGGTAATTTATGTGGTTGTAGTTTTCCAATTCGCTAAATTACTTCAATTCCTCACCTATCCTAACGCGAAAATAGTTCTGAGAAACGCTATAAGCACTAGATTGGTCTGTCATTACAGATCTGATTGTATGCACCCATTTGAAACTAATTGAATCTAATAAACTAACAATAATCTACTTCTAAAAAGCAGACTGTCTCCAAATCTTAAGTGACTATTTTACTTAACAAACTTATAGATTGTAGTTTTTAATCGATTTGGAGTATCCTGCGGTTTAGTTGAGGGGTTTTTAACTTTTGACCCCCTTTGAAATCGGCAAGCCGTATGGTCAACCTAGATATTTTGACCCTAGGGCTTAAGTGTTGCCGTTAGCGAATTGTTTTTTTGAATCTTTAGGCTTGGGTATCTTGGCCGGAAATGAACTCATTGTCTTTGCCGTTTTGGCGGATATGAGTTGAAGAATTTCAAAAAAATGAGATTCACTAGATAAGATTTTTATATTGATATTTTTGAATTACAGGATAATTAGATTCGTAAATTGTAGGAACTAAATTGATAGAGAGGGCAACGCCATAGGTCAGGGAAAGCTAGAATTTTTAGGAATAGAGTTAACAAAGCTTGTGCTAAGACGTATAAGCGATTTAAGCGTTAGAGTTCTATTCTCAGTTTAGCCTACGGACCTCAAAGCAAACATACTCCAGAAAACAATGATTGAAACACCCTAGGTGTCTTTTTCTGGGCTAGTTATTTGCAGTACTTTGAGATTACTTGAACAAGCTTGGTGTTGTTCTTAATTTAAAACGAAAATGCTAATATTTTATTCTAAATATAACCCGCAGCGGATGATAATCCAAAACAACCTGGATAGTAGTCCATTGCGGAACGAAGCTCTCTTGAGAGCTAAGGCCCTTAGATAATAATAGGATTCCGTTTTACCTCTTTTGAAAGTCTTTACTCCAGCCCTCAATTAGGTGCTTCAAAGACTCCCTCTATCCCTTAAGATGTTCCAGTCAATATTGCGAACCACAAACATAATGAGGTTCGGATGACTCGCAGAATGTTAATCAATGCTACACACGACGAAGAGTGTAGAATAGCAATCGCTGATGATGACCAGTTGCTGGAGCTAGAAATAGAAAGTTCCAATCAGCAACAGCTCAAAGGCAATATATATAAAGCTCGCATTACAAATGTTGAGAAAAGTCTTCAAGCTGCCTTTCTAGATATCGGCTCTAAACGAAACGGCTTTTTACAGATAAACGACATTCATCCAGCCTATTTCAATAACTGGCCGCCGGAGAACCATGAAGGTCGACTTCCGAAACCTGCTATTCAAGATGTTCTTAGGGAAGGTCAAAATCTCATTGTCCAAGTGGTCAAAGACGAGCGGGAAGCCAAAGGTGCAACTCTAACTACTAATCTTTCCATCCCAGGTAGATTTCTTGTCTTAATGATCGGAAGTCAAAGGGGCGGAGTGTCCAGAAAAATTAGTGATGCTGGACAACGCTCAAGACTACGTCAAGCTGTTCAAAGTCTAAAAGTTCCTCCTGGAATGAGCGTCATCGTTAGAACCGCTGGAATCAACAAAGCAGGCCATGAACTTCAAGCAGACTTAGACAATTTGTTAAAACTTTGGAATCAAGTTGTTACCCAATCTTTGGGAGTACCAAAAACTCCCTTGCCACTGTTTGAAGAAAGTACTCTAGCAATAAGAACTGTTCGAGATTTCCTAAGCTCGGATATCGACGAAATTCTCATTGACGAAGAAAACATATTCAACAATGTGAATGAATTCATTAAGAAAACGGTTCCTACATTTAAAGACCGTATTCAGTTGTATAGCGACACCCGTCCACTCTTTTCTAACTACATGTTGGACACACAAATAGAAGCTATTGACAGTCCAGAGGTGACTCTCCCCAATGGTGGCTCTATAGTCATAGACACTACCGAAGCGATAGTAGCCATCGACGTCAACTCTGGACGAGCAACCAGTCAAGCAGATGTCGAAGAAACTGCGTTTGAGACCAACAAGGAAGCAGCTAAAACAATCGCCACTCAACTTCGACTTAGAGATCTTGGCGGCCTAATTGTTATCGATTTCATCGACATGCTTGATAAGCGTCACAGACTCATCGTTGAAAAAACTCTTAAAGATGCTTTGAGACGAGATAAAGCCAAAGTTGAAATTTCAAGAATTTCAAAATTTGGTCTACTCGAGATGTCTAGACAAAGACTTAAATCCTCAATCGCCAGCCAACGCTACGCCACCTGCCCGACTTGCGTCGGCCGAGGGAGAATAAAAACTTCAAAATCTTCAGCTCTCGAGGCTCTGAGAAAAATCGAAAGCACAGCCTACGCCGGAGGTGTCGATTCAATCATGATCAGACTAGCTCCTTCCCCCGCGCTTTTTCTACTGAATGAGAAAAGAAATGACCTCTTTGAGCTTGAAAAGGCAACCAATGTCCGAATCGCTGTTTATGCTGACGGTCGTCTGCATCAACATGAATACGAGCTAGAAGTCAACACCGAGGGCTCCAGCTCTTCCTCAAGTTCCAGTCAAAGCTCAGGGCAAAGAGGTCGCGGTCGTGACCGAGGTCGAGGAGGTGGTGGCAGGAAAAGAACTGGTCGCCGAAGCTCCTCGAAAAACTCCCAAGGAAGCAGCAGTAGCGAAGGGAAAAAACGCTCATCCCGTAACAACAATAGAAGACGCAATAAATCAAGAAACTCGAATCAGAAAGATGTGAGTGGAGGAGAATCTACTTCTCCAAAGTCCAAAGAAGTAGAACTGAAGAAGGAAGCTCCAAAGAAGGCGGCTGAAACACCTTCGTCTGCCCCAACCTAGGGGCATTTACGAAGTCCGGATAATAGTATTTACCCGTACTTCTCGGAGTCTTTGTTAAATAGTTGTTCTCTGGTTCTCCACATAGAACAAGAAATTTTCTTCTAAAGAAGACTTATTCTCTTGTTCAGCTGATACTCTAGTGTTACTTTAACCTAGTTGTAGTAACTTTAATTTCCTCTAGTTTTAAAAAATCCCTAAAGGATTTTTTAGTATTAATATAGTAGCTTTTTCACCTCACGGCTTACTAGATTGATACTAAACTCAGTTGAAGCCTATGAGGACAATATTAACAGGTGATTCTCTCTACCCTCACACCGGACAATTTTACATGAGCAAAGAAGCTGAAGATATTTTTTACCTACGCCCTGAAGTAGAAGTTTCAAAAACCTCAGCTAAACAAATTGACCCCTTAGAGTATAGTTATTCTAACCGCGAAGAAGACCTAGAGCTCGAAGAAGTCAACATGGAGATTCCATCCACTCCTGAGGAAAGCATCGAATTGCTAGAAAGGCTGGAAAATCCCAGCGTCTCGACTGAAAGTGATAACGACTCCGGCCAAAACGATTTTAATTTGTCAGGGGATTCGCAACTTAGCTTCGTAAACTCAAATGCTAAGAGTTTAAAATTATTAGGAGTTGAAAGTCACTTAACTTCCCTAGCCCAGTTAATTGCTAACGTAACCGAGTCTCATTCCGCTGTTATATTTATCGCAGATTCTGAAAAAAGCTGCTTGAGAGTCGGAGGCGCTCAAACTTTGAGCACAGATTTTCACCACACTGCCAGCATCGACTTCGGAACAAGCCTGATTGGCTGGGTTGCAGAAAGCAAAACACCCCTCTCAGTCTGCCCATTCGAACATGATGCAACT
>CALKYB010000069.1 GCA_938003565.1 uncultured bacterium | reverse complement strand
AGATGTTAGATCAAATGTTGGATTTTCTCTATCCGCCTAGTTGCCTTGTTTGCGACTCTCTCCTACCCTCTGGTTCACATCGCGTCTGCCGGGATTGTCGTCCTCGGGTAGAGGATTTATTTGTTTCTAAGGTTTTCGATTCGACTTCGGCCTGTCATACTTGTATGGAGCGTTTGACTCTAAGGACTGATGGCACTTCTTACTGTAATATTTGCTCTCACGCATCTCTTCCTTTTTCTAAAGTGTTCTCACTTTGGGCTTATACTTATCGTGTTGAACAGTTTTTAGGATCGATGAAATATCGATCTAATGGGTATAATTTGATTCCTTTAGCTGTGGAATATGTTTTTGATAGTTTAACAACTGGATCCGCGACAGATTCTTTGTTTTCAAAAAGAAATTGGGATTTGATTCTTGCAAGTCCTTCCTCCAGTCGATCAATTTCTAATCGAGGGTTTCATCACATGGCTATTTTTTGTCGACTGCTTGCCTCGAAGATGCGGGTGCCATTTAGAGCTTTTGCACTTGAGTCTTTGATTGACTCTGAACGTCAAGCCACACTTTCCTTGGAGCAGAGAGTTAGCTCAAACCTCAGCATAAAGAATAATTTGAATTTGAGTGAGCTTGAAGGGAAAAGAGTTTTACTTGTTGATGATGTTTTAACCACTGGTAAAACTGTATCGGCAGTCCGAGAGGCTCTTGGTGATAGGTGTAAGGTCGACTTGTTGACACTGGCTAGGAGTTTCAATTTCTCAAAAAACCGGCTATATTTAGTCAACAAACGTAGTGCCATTGAATCCCCTAGCGAAAGGACGGTCTAAAAATGAAATTCGATCTCTCTACCCAAGCTATCTTAGTTGTTGCCTCGCTTGCTCTAGGGGTGGGCTATTTTGCAGGATCTAGAAATTCTGAAATTTCTGGAGATAGTATGAAGACTAGTAGGTCTTTAAAGGGAGTTGAGGCCGGAAATGGCTCAGAAATGTTAGAAGAAATTAGCGCTCTTCATTCTCGAATAGCCCAGTTGGAAGAAAAATCTGATAAGAACGCTAAGTCTGATGAGTCCAAGACAAGCAAATCGGAAACTAACTCCGTCGGGAAGAAAGCAACTAGTAAGTCTAGGGCCTTTGTTCGGGCAGTATGGAGTCCTGATGGATCGCACCTAGATGACCCTTTTCTAGGAAACCAAGACAGTGAAATAGTTGTAATGGGTTTTATAGATTATTTTTCGGAATCATCTAAGAGTTTCTTAGATCAAACATTCCCATTGATTAGAAGTAATTTAGTTGAAACTGATAAAATTAAGTTCATACTAAGAGATTTTCCATTGGACCAAAGTGCTAAGTCTAAGATGATGGCACAAATTGGTCATTGTGCCGGAGAGCAGGCGCAGTATTTTGAGATGGCTGATTATTTACTTAACTGGGATTCGTCACTTTACCCCTCGGCGCTTGAGTATGCAGGCTCTCTAGCAGCGCTAGACTCAGAGAAGTTTGATTCATGTATGGGAAGTCGAAGATATCGAAGTGAGGCAGAACAGGACTATGCTGAAGGCTTGGAGCTGGGGGTTGTAGGTGCGCCAGCTTTTTTTCTTGGTCGTAGGCAATTAGATGGTTCTCTCAAGGGATATTTACTTAGGGGAGCTCAGCCTTTTCAGGTGTTTGAGAGTTTAATCTCTAGGCTTTAGAGAAAATAGCCCTAAATCTAGGGTGAAAACATTGTTTATATAAATTCCTTAATTCTCATAATCTTACTTCACTTCCTTGAAGAGAATGTCGATAATTTAAATGAGTTCTTTTGAATTGTTAGTTCGTGTATTGCGATTTAATTGAGCCTGTACAGCGATTTTAGAAAGAAACAGGAAAAGATGGCCGGACTTAATGTACTAATTGTTGACGATGACGAGGCATTTCGTCGACTGTTAGAAATTCGTCTAAGGGATTGGCGTTCAGATTTGAAAATAACAATTGTCGGTTGTTTAGCCGAGGCGTCTGCTAGTTTGGATGTGAATATATTTCAATTGATTATTCTCGATCATCATCTTCCTGATGGAGTTAGTTCAGAATTTGAGCATCCCGGTCTAGCCTCTGCAACTGTTTTGGCAGTGAGCTCAGATGATGCTCCAGAAGTGCCTGCAAACGCGGTAAAGTCTGGTGCACAGCATTTTCTTAACAAAAGACAAATTAGCGATCCCCTTTTAATCCCTTTAATAGAAGCTCTACTTGAGCGAAAGTCTCTAGAAAAGGAAGTACTTGAAGCTAAGTTACACGAATTTAAGATGAACTCTGTTCAACGCCTTTTGACTACCCTCAGACATGAGATTAATAACCCTTTGGGCGCTGTTCTGGGTGGAATATATTTGATCAAATCTTACGGAAACTTAGATGAAGAGCAAAAGAAAGCCGTAGATTTGATCGATGAAAGTGGTCAGCGAATTAAACATGTTCTAAGCGAACTTTGTGAAGCAGCTGATCTAAAAGAGGTTGAAAAAGCCTCAGAAGAGGTCTTTGAAATTCCCGGAGATAAACCTTGGGAAGAGCAGACTTAGAGTTTGTTCGGGTATGAACGGGCTAATTTGGGCACGGTCCAGCCGGTGAATTGTAGCCAATGGCCTTAAGGGGGTCTCCCTTAAATGTCACCCGTATACTCTTGGGTTTAGGGGAATCTTTCTTTTGTGGCTGATGAAACCATTCCTTTATTTCTCCATTTTTTTTCGCAAAGCGATCTACACAATAAGGCTCTCCGAGTAGTGAAACGACCATATCTCTACTCTGTCCATTGACGAAATCATTGATGTTTGCGCTAAAAGCTCGCTGAACTGGTTCACTGCTCATTAGATTTCTTTCATAGACCAGACTAATGACATTCTTTAGGGTGCTTCTGCTATAGCTATTTTGATAGCTTTTGAGGTCTCCCCGCTTTTTCAACATTATCTCAGAAGTGTTAGTTTCCAATATATTTAAAAGCTCAGAGTCGGAAAATTTGGCGAGCTCTGGTTCTGAAATATCTTTGCCTCTAATTTTAGCTGCCTCCTTCTTGCTCAGAGTAACTGCAGAACTATTCATCTGACTTATATTCCCATCTCGGTTGAAGACTATATTAGTGTATCCGCTTGATCCGACTTTAGAACTGAAATCATAGCGCCAAACTTCTCCTCCATCCCGAGTTTTCTTAACTCTTGGTGGTGTTCCTAGAGCTTGAACGATGGCCTGCTTTGAGAAACTGGTTGTGAGGTGCCCAGCTCGAACAAGGCTTTCGAGAAAATCTTTACTCTTCCCTCGCTCTGCTAATATTTTTATGGCCTCTCGAGGCTTATCACCGATACAGTCCTTCGGGGTTGGCCAAGCTTTACATTCGAGTAGCATAAGCTCAATTGCTGAGACATTCATTGTACTCAAATCCTCCCTGTGTGTGGCTTGTTTTTCTGCTTTCATTTTTTGACCAATCGAAGGATTTTGTTCTTGTTTGGCATTATAAAAGTTCAGACTTCTTTTGATGCTCTCTAAATTATCGACCCCGAGTTGAAAACATGCTTGGCTAGAAGAATCTAGTTGATAGCTTCCACTATAAATTTTTTCTAAATCCTCAATTTCTTTAACTCCAATTTCGGATGATGCTGCCAGTAAGTATAGTATGCTTTGTTTGAATTTTTGGTTAGATTCTTCCCCTAAGGTAGCAGAGGCGAATTTAAAGAAATTACCAAAATCAAAATCTCCTTTTCTAGAGAGAAAAATATCTTCTTCCGGAGTGCCAGGGTTGGAGAGGTTAGACCAGCGAAAAAGGTCTTTTAGTTCTAAATCGAAAATTTTGACCTGAGTTTTTTCATTAATTTGAGACTGAGATTTTGCCTTAAGGAAAAGCAGAATTCGTCCCTCAGGGATAAGATATCCCGTCGTCAACAATTTCTCTTTGTTTGCACTTGGTTCCATACCACCGTCTAGAGGTACTGCTACCAATTCTGTTTCGGGCTTAATTTTCTTGATTTTAGGAAATATTGCTTGAAAGTCGGATAACTTTGCTGAGGGAGGGATTGGGTTACAGTTCTCCAATCGCTTAATAAGTTCTAGGTATTTAGACTTCTCATCTTTTGAACATTCGGTGTCAGTTTCAAAAATCTGGGGACCACACTTGCTTCTTAAGCTTGAAAAACTAAGAGGAGGGGTTTCGGCCCATGCAGCACTGCTTAGTATACTAGCGAAAGAGAAAAGTAATAATGAGAGAGTTTTAGGGCAAGTATGAAGCTTATATTTCATTTGAACCTTTGATAGTTGTCTTTGTCTTAGCTTGGCAATAGGCAATTTCTTAAGGAAACCTCTAGAGTATAGTGCCAAAGTTTTAGCTTTTTGTTGCATTTAGACTCTTTGGACAGGGGTGGATTCGTCCAAACATGATCTGTCCAGAGACTACTATTTCCTGAGTGGGTTCGGCTAGCTAAGAAGTTCAGTAGAAGATGATTTTAGGAGATAGATTCGTGTTTGACCATTAGAACGAAATTATTGGGGTTAGAGCGGTTTTGCTACAAAAATTTTGTACAAAAATAGCACTCTTACCTGAACTATAAGCCTATTAACTATCATCCTAAGAATAGTGGGTTTGGTTCACATTATAATCTGAATTTAGGTTCTTTTTTGGTTTTGGATAGATATGTTGAAAGTAAAAATAGCATTTGGTTTTTCTATACTAGCTCTTGGTCTGGTTAGTGTCTGCTCTTCTCAGGCAGAGGAGCCAAAAGGGGCTGATGATATCTTTTTGACATCGAGAACTCTTAAGTCGAGTTCTCGAAGAGTAAAGATATCTGATGAGCAAATAGCCGGCCTGTTTACGAGTAACAGTAGTTTCAAACAGCAAGAGGCCTTTTCAAGTGTAGGACTAGAGTTGCCAGTAGAAAGAGGAACGCGACACCTCAAGCTGGTTCCCCATGATATCCGTTCTAAAAACTACATAGCTCAGCATACCGGCGCACAAGGAGTAATTTTCGATCCAACTGAGACAATTCTTTTTAAAGAAGCAACGGGCGAGAAGAATTTTGCTAGATTAGCTATCTCTCAGGAGCCCACTGGCTCAGTCCTCCGTGGTTTCTTTAAAGAAGGCAAGGATTACTACTCAGTTTCATCAGCCTCGGAGACTAGAAATGTAGTTGAGGTGACAAAATTAAACCAAAGTGACGTAGTGGCCATGATCGAGAACTGCGGTGCTCCAAAGTCTCAGGAGTTGATAGCTGCATTCGAGAAGTCTTCTGCTTCCTTCTCAAATAGCTCTGCAGGTCCCATTCAGACTTTCTCTCAAAATTCAGCATTTGCTACTTTTCAAGAACTTGAAGTTGCTACTGACGCGGATTTTGAATATTTCAATATTTTTGGCACGAATACAAACGCTCAAATATTGGCAATACTGAATTCAGTTGACGCTATCTACCGAGATCAACTTGGAATCGCAATAAGCGTTAGCTTTCAAAATTTTTGGAGTAATTCCTCAGATCCCTATACAGGTTCCAATGCTGAAAATATACTGAATCAATTTGCGATATTCTGGGATAGCAATCGCTCTTTAGTGCCTGCCTTTGACGTATTCACGTTATTCTCAGGTAAGAACTTTGATGGCTCAGTTGCTGGAGTTGCGTTTGTCAATTCAGCCTGTAGCCAGGCGTCTTATAGTTTAGTTCAAAACTTTTCAGATCAAAGCTTAGTGGTGCCAGTTACTGCACATGAAATTGGTCATACTCTTGGCTCTGAGCATGACAATTGTAGCTCCGGTCAAAGATTTGTAATGTGCGATCGTTTGATTGGAGCAGTTGATGAGTTCTCTGCAACATCAAAGGCCAATATCTCAAACTATCTCTCTACAGTTAGTTGTTTATCAACTATCAATACTGGAGGGGGTACCACAACTACGACTACCACAACAACCACTACTGTTACCACTGTTACCACGGTTAGCACAATTCCCCCTACCACAACGACGACCACAACAACGATCCCCAATGCTAAACCTGTCCTTGCTCCTATTGGAACCAAATGGGTAAGAGAGGATACACTTCTAGCATTTAATCTTAGTGCATCAGACAGTGATGGAGATAGTTTAGCGTTTTTAGCGCTGAATTTACCTTCAGGCTCCAGCTTTTCTGGAAACCGATTTTCATGGAATCCAAACTTTAATACAGTTCGGAATCGCAGCACTCAACCCTTTGCCGTCACATTTATAGTTAGAGACAGCCGAGGTGCTGTGGACACAGAAGTCGTAAATGTTATTGTTGTTAATGCAAATCGTGCTCCAGTTCTGAACCCGCTTTCTCTTCAAGATAGAACCATTGCGGAGGGTTCGCTTTTTCAACATCGGATTACTGCCAGTGATCTAGACGCGGATAGACTCACCTTCTCAGCTACCAACTTACCTGCAGGGGCAATACTAGACTCGTCTGGATTACTCTCTTGGCGACCTTTGGGGAATCAGGCGGGTATCTATAATATAACGATTAAGACAACCGATACTCTGGGAGCGAGTACGTTAGGGAACTTAAGAATAGTAGTGAATAATACACCAGGAATAGCTTTACCCCCGGTGCGTATTACCTCACATGATATTAGTGGTGATGGATTGGCGAATCTTTCTCTTTATCGTCCTGGGAGTCAAACATGGAATAGCTTGGCCCGAGTAAATTCCCAGGTGAATATAGTACGAGAAATTGGAACCGTAGGTAGCGTTCCAGTTACTGGAGACTTTGATGGAGACGGACTAAGTGATGAGGGCGTTTTTGATCCCGTAACTTCCAAGTGGGAGTTGTTGACATCTAACACAGGTATAAAGTTGGAATATGTTCTCGGTTCTAACAATTCAACCCCTGCTCCTGCTGACTATGATGGTGATGGCAGGGCTGATATAGCTGTCTTTCAACCCCAAACCACAACTTACTTAATTAAGAATTCTTCTACCTCCAGCGTTGACTCGACGCAGATTGGTAAAAGAAACGATATCCCGGTTCCATGTGACTACAATGGTGATGGAAAATCGGAATTGAGCCTTTTTAACCCAATCACTGGTATTTGGAGCACTAAGATTGGTAATTCGGTTGCGACTTCTCAATTTGGTTTGAATGGAGACATTCCCGTGCCGGGTGATTTCAATGGAGATGGCAGATGTGACAGAGCAGTCTGGCGCCCCTCAAATGGAAATTGGTATATCCAAGGGCAAGGTATTTTGCAGCATGGTTTGGGAGGAGATATTCCCCTACCCTTGGATTTTAATGGCGATGGGAA
Source organism: uncultured bacterium (assembly GCA_938003565.1). Taxonomy (GTDB): domain Bacteria; phylum Bdellovibrionota_C; class UBA2361; order SZUA-149; family CALKYB01; genus CALKYB01. The sequence goes on along the minus strand of CALKYB010000069.1, from coordinate 5,333 downwards.
AAGTAACCTCGTAGTCTTCAGACCTCTAACTGGCCAATGGTTTTTAAAGGATCAGTCAGGTACACAAATAATAAAATTTGGCTTAACTTCAGATAAACCAGTTGCAAGCGCTGCTAAGTACCATGCGATGTCTGCCTTCAAACCACTAACTAGTGGAGGGCTATCTGGCAATTCTAGAAGTGTTAAGATTTATAATAGATTTAGCTCATCAGTTCGAATAGAACAGGACTCAGGACCGAGTTTTCGTGGACTCTCGGCTTTTCCGGGAGAAACTGTTCTTGAAACTGATTTTAATGGAGATGGTGTTACAGAGCTAACGAAGTTTTCATCCGGTATCTGGACTATTACTCATGAATCAGGTTTTGTAGAGAATAAATTCTGGGGACTTTTCGGAGATATTCCTCTCTCTTCTGACTTTGATGGTGATGGCATTACAGATTTGGCAATTTGGAGACCAAGTGATGGAGGCTGGTATGTAGTTCGATCCAGCGACGGAGTTTTCGTTTTTCATCAGTGGGGCTTGCCGGGAGATATTCCTCAAGCAGCTGATTTTAATGGCGATGGTTGGGATGATTTTGTTGTTTGGCGACCAGCTAGTGGAACGTGGTTTATACTAGATTCTCGCTCAGGAGCCCCAATTCGTGCTCAGCAGTGGGGCTTGCCAGGTGATGTGCCTAGGGTAGCTGACTTTGATGGAGATGGGAAAGCAGATGTCGCTGTTTGGCGCCCGAGCAGTGGACACTGGTTCTGGCTCGCTTCTGGTTCTGACTCTCCAGTGAACATCCTGCAGTGGGGTCTCTTCGGGGATGTGCCGATACCGCTAAGGTTCTTTGAAGCCTCTGAGACTGATGTGGCTGTATTTAGAGCACAAGAAGGAAATGTATACATTCGAAGCCAAGATGGAACTGTGGAGGTTTTTTCAATGGCGCCTGGTGGTGCTGGTCAGTTGATCGGGGGTAATGTCGCCTTGGCTCTAGGATGAGTTTCACCGAAGGGTGAGATTTTTGACACATTAAACTTCACATCCCCAGAACAGAAGCTAAAAAAGCCCTAAGCCATGCTTCTGCGTTAAGAAAAGTTTTTAGCTAGTAGGGTTCTGCACTAAAACCAAATTATCACTTAGTGGAGGCCGTAGCAGTTTCATTTTTGCAATCAGTGCTGTTCGAGCTATCTCGGGGTGAGTTTCAGATAATCTTGCCAATTGATTCAGATGATCAGCTGTTTGCGAAATAAGTCTAGCGGCATCGCCTTCAGCAACTCCTGTAAGTGTTAGAAGGGAGCGAAAGGCAAGCCAGTCTTCAGCATCCATCCAACCAGCAATTGTTGTGGCGCAGTCTTGAAGCACTTGTCTATCTTCTGATACGCCGGGCATTTTTTCTGCGGCGACTTTAGCAATTATTCCTTCGAGGGTTTTGATAGTTTCTTCGTCTAGATGGATTTTTTCGGTTTGAAGATACTTCCGGTAAGAGTCACCACAAATTGATCCAACAAGGATTGCTAGTTTGTCCGGCCCTAAGTTACTAAATAGGCCAGCTTCTAGTATTTCAGCTAGCTCAACTACCATACTGGTGCAGAGTTGTGCCGCATAGTAACCTTTCTCAGAGAGGCTAGCGCCGTCTAGGTAACCTAAGTTGCCAAGACCAGTTAGGGCTCGCTCAAGGAGGTTGTTCTGTTGTTCTTCGAGTTCTTCGGCTTTTCTAATCAACCTTCTTGCTTTTTTGAGCTTTCCTTTTTGCAAGTTGGAGTTTGGTTCTTCACTATCAGGATTGCCTTGAGCCTCAACCGATGCCTGGATTTCTTGTGATTCATTTCTCAGCTCGCGAGCGGCTTTCTTATCGGTAAAGGAAGCTAGGCTTCGTTGTACGGTAAAACGCAAATCATCAACATTTCTGTATCGAAGTAGGTTTAGCACAGTGGAGGGAGCGGGATAGTAGGCTGAGCGAAGAGGTGCAGGGGGTCTGGAGGAAATTTGAGCTACGGTTCGAGCATCACAAAAAAGAGAAGGGGCTGAAAGGCAAAATCCTACAGTGTCTTTTCCCCTTCTTCCCGCTCTGCCCGACATCTGTTGAAGCTCAGCACTTGTTAGGTCTTCATAGCCGTCAGCTCCACGTCTTGAATGGGCTGTGACAACAACAGTTCGTGCCGGAAAATCAACCCCAGCAGCAACAGTGCCAGTTGCAATTAAAACTTTTAGTAACCCTGCGCTCATTAATTCTTCCAGAACAAGTCGCCAGGTGAGCAACTGGCCTGCATGATGTGCTCCTAGGCCAGTTGTTACAAGGGATGCATATTGGGGATGCGATTTAATTAGTTCAATATCTGTTTCATAGTTCCGAGCTATCTTTTCAATTTCAGCTTTTAGCTCATTTTGCCGAGGGCGCTCCATGTGTAGTTTTCTGTTTTTTGCAGCTCTCTCGACATCGGTGTCGCATTGAACTCTAGAGGTTCTAAAAACAATTGCTGGAAGTAAATTGTTCCTTTGTAGCTCTCCAACTATGGGAGCGATTGCGACGTTTTTGATAGCCACTACTTAGAATCCTTTTTGTATGAGCGTCTCTTCGCTTTTCTAGGTCCTGAAGTTTTTTTACCTCTGTTTTTTCTTGGACCTTTTCTCCGTGAGAAACGAGAATCCGAGGATTTATAAAACCTCTGTACTTCTGGAATAATATTTCCACTTTTGGTGAGAAGAGGCATTACACCATCTTCTGGGTGAAGAAAGCCCATTCTAAGCTCTACGGGTCTTTCCTCAACTCTGATAATCCTAACTTTTTTGTTTCTTATGGATTCAATCCATTCAGCAATCTCTTCCTCATTAGAAATGGATGCCGACAACATTAATAGATTGGATTCTCCACCGGACAAAACAATACTCTCTTCCCAAACAGCGCCACGGGTGGGATCCGCAAGGTAGTGAAGCTCGTCTAGGATTACCAAAGAATAGTTCTGCTCTCCAGAGTACAGGTCGTTGCGGTAGATTTCAGTGGTAGCAACTACGACATCTGCGTCAGTTTCTATTTTTCTATCCCCAGTTAAAAGCCCAACCTTACTTTTTGGCTCAAATTTCTTCTTCAGCTCGGTAAATTTGGAGTTGGAAAGCGCCTTTAGAGGGGCTGTGTAGATTGATTTTTTCCCCTGTTTTAGCATCTCAGCAATAGCTTCGACTGCTATATATGTTTTCCCAGCTCCGGTTGGAGCTATTACTAGAGTATCTTCTCCGTCCGCTAAAGCTTGGATGGCTTCGAGTTGAAAATCATCAGGCTTGAAAGGTGAAGGCTCTGGGACTGCTATTCCGGATAGGAAGGATTCTTTCAATCGTTGAAGTTTGTTAACTGGCATTTAGCTCGTCTAGGTTAAATCTTGTAGAGACGAAACTAAGAACGTCTTTGGGGGCGTTTACAATATTACTCTTTTTGTCGTCAAAAACAACTTCGCCATCGAATAGACACACAAGTCTATCGACATGAGGAATTAGTCGTCGTAAATCATGACTGACAAGTAGAATTGTAGGGTGGTATCGCTTATGTAGTGTTTCAATTAAGTCCATTATTACATTAGCAGCTACTGGATCGAGTCCAGCAGTGGGGTCATCCAAAAGTACTAGTTTTGGGTTAGCTACTAAAGCTCTCGCTAATGCCACTCGTCTTTGCATTCCGCCACTCAGTTGGCCCGGAAGCTTGTATATTGATTTAGCAAGGCCAACTATTGAAAGTAATTCATATGCACGGCCAGCTGCTTCTTCGTAGCTTAAGTCGGGTTCCTGTTGAATTGGGAACATGGTGTTCTCCAAAACAGACATGGAGTCAAACAAGGCGCCGCTCTGAAAGAGAAAGCCTATTGAGGATTTTCTATTATTTTCATCCTTCAGCTCTACACTCCCGGAGTCGCTGTCGAGTATGCCGCTTACAATTTTAAGAAGTATACTTTTACCGGTTCCGCTTGGACCGATTAGTCCGAGGTACTCCCCTGATTCAACCGAGAGATTAATATTTTTAAGCAGAGGAGTCTCTGCAAAGGATTTGTGAACCCCCCTAACCTCTAACACGTTCTAGCCTCGTAATTGGTTTTTAGAAGTTCTCGATCCTCTGAGTTTGGGGAATCAAACTCTTTGTCGAAAGAACCACCAAGGAGTTCCGACCGCCAAGCCTCAAGGTGTGAATCAAACTCAGATAAGCTTTGCGATCTAGTGAGCCTGTGCCTAATTGGTTTGGAGCCTGGAACCCTTCTTGTTACCTGAGAGGCAATTTGTTTCATTTTTCCAATTGCCCCTTTCTCAGGCATTTCCTTAAGAAGAAGTTCTAAGTAATGTTGCATGAGATCGATGGTTTCAGCGTAACTTGGGACTTGATAGTCATTTCCATTCAACTGTTGATGAATTTCTCTAAATACCCAAGGATTACTTAAGGAAGCTCGACCAATCATCAATCCTTTAACGCCAGATTCTAAACTTTTCTTCGCAGATTCGATGTCAGTGACGTCACCACTACCCACTACCGGAATTGAAAGCTCTTCTGCTACATTTCCAATAATATCCCAGTCAGCAAAACCTCGATAGCCTTCAGCTTTGGTTCGACCATGTATTGCAAGCATTGAAACGCCAGATTCTTCAGCTAACTTGGAAATTTCTAGAGCGTTTCTAGAATCACTATCCCAGCCAGCCCGGATTTTAAGGGTGAGCGGAATTTTGATCTCTTTTTTGACCCCAGATAGAAGTTTAGCCATATGCTCTGGTTGTCTCATTAGTTCGCAGCCTCCACCTTTTCTCACAACTTTTGGAGCAGGACAGCCTGAGTTAATATCGACTATGTCAGCCCCAGCATCTTCAGCCATCTTGGCAGCTAGGACCATTCTCTTGAGGTCGTAACCAAATATTTGTACAGAAATAGGTCTCTGGGTTGAGGTGTATTTCATCATCTGAAAACACTTCGGGTTCTGACGGGTTAATGCTTCTATACTAATAAACTCAGTGACGAAAAGACCCACAGCGCCCGGATTGGTCAAGGCAATTAGCTCTCGAAAAGCACAGTTGGTTACTCCAGACATCGGGGCAAGAATTAAGGGGCTTTTGATAGCTAGATTATCAATTTTGAACTGCATTTTTGAACTCTAAATTTCCATATGTAATTTGTTAACTTTTCTCTGAGTTCTCGATACACTCTCTTACTTGGATTGCCAAATCTTCAATAGCAAAGGGTTTTTGAATAAACCCAAGTCCTCCATTTTCAAGGACTTTTTTTGTTTTTTGATCACTGGCATATCCGGAGGCGATTAGAACAGCCGCCCTAGAGTCAACTTCTCGAAGCTTAGCAAAGACCTCATCCCCCGACATATTTGGC
>CALKYB010000068.1 GCA_938003565.1 uncultured bacterium | reverse complement strand
GACTCATTTTGAAACCTTTTGCTTAAACCTTTGATTCTATTCGCTTAACAAGCCCTCAGTGCTTCACTTTTCCTCTAGCTTCTATCAAAGGGTTCAATGTCCTCTATTCACAGAGGTTTTATGAAGTGAATTAGGGTTCTTTGTCGACTGTTGGAAAAGAGTGCGGAGATAGTTTATCGTTAGGAAGGATAGAGCTTCTGATCGGATCTGTTCGCATCTGCTGGAATTTAATTTTACTATAGTTTTATTGAACTGGTCTATAAGTTTGAGTCGAAGAAACACAAATTTAAAGAAAATCTCCCCACAGGAGGGTTTCGAATTCGAGGGTGCTAATTCCTCCGCCTCTAGCGAGGCTGTGCATTTACGAGTCGCTCCTTCGGCAGAGGACTATCAAAAAGAAGCTAACCTGCGTTTGAACCAGCAAGCTGCTTTTCAAGCTATAACTAGAAAGTATACCGCAACAGCATTTTTTACACTTTCTTTCGCTTTTTTATATTTCTCGGTTGTACCAATCTATCCAAGTACAAGACCCTACCTAGCTGAAAGTTCTGCCGAGATCAGCTTCACTTTTACGCAGTTATTATCTAGTGACTTTCTAGTTAATTTGCTTGCTTTCATTCCGATTGGCTTTTTAGCGAGTGCCCTACTATTTCAAATTAACAATAGTTGGAAGCAAGGTTTTTTGAGTAAGTTGGGAAATTTATCTTTAGCAATTCTTTTTTGTTTTTCAGTTAGTTTTTTAGCGGAAGTGCTCCAGCTACATATCAACTTTAGAGTGTTTTCTACATTAGATATCCTTGCCCATTTGGCTGGCGCGGCTTCGGGCTCAGTTATTTTATTACTTACTCACCTGCTTGTTACAAAAAGTAAGATTGATATTCGGTTTCCTCCTGATAATCGACAATCTATTAGTCGGTTTAGTTTGATACTATTAACTATACTCTATTGCTTAATAGCGTTTTTCTCCTACTGGGATGACTTAAGCATGAGAAGTGATTGGTTTGAGCAATTGTCTGGCTATATTCAAGTACCATTTTCTGCGGTCCTACGTGGTTCCTATTTTGATGGATTTTTAAATTGCACCCTAGCTTTTTTGATTTTTTTACCCCTTGGTTTTTTATTGAGTTTGATTTTTAAATCCTCTAAACCAAAACAAATTGCTCTTCTTGGAGTTTTGCTCAGTATTTGCGCCGAGATTGGACAGGCCTTTTTTGGCAATCACTACCCCGATGTAAGTACTTCTATTCTACTATTTATGGGATTCGTTTCAGGAATGGGCTTATCAAATATTGCAATACAATATCAATATACTCGCAAAACATTCCAGCCTCAGGACCCCCATTCTTCATTTTAGGCCTAAACAAGGAAAAATTATCGCCTTTGATTGATTAAGAAACCCTGAAAGCATAGCATCAAAGGGGTGGGGCGAGTTTGTTTTTTTGGCTAACCCAGAACAATACCAATTAACTTTTCATCGATCGGGGGATTATGATTGCCGCATACGTTTTAAATGCTAAACCGAGAAACGCATATGAAAACAATTTTAGCCATGACTTAAAAAATCAGCTCAAGTTATTAGCTGTAATGTCTTTCTTATTGTTACTTCCAGCAACAGCATTAGCTATTGATAATGTATGTAAAACCTCCCACGAGATTATTGATGATGAAGCAGTGTCTAGCTGCGAGATAACTTTCCCGGATGGCGAAAAAATTATCAGAGACTCTCATTGTGGATATCAGCAAGAATGTCCACAGGAATTTAATCGATGTGTTCGAGTGATCCCCAAGTTTTTAAATTCCTACTCAAGTGCGTTGAATGAGAGATATATTAGATGCCTTGTGATGATCGTTGATTTACGAATTCAGTGCTCAAAGGAACCAAGAGACTTTAAGCTTTGCCGACTTTCTGACAGACTATTTCCTTCAGATCCGTCAGTAGAATGCGTTGATTCCGATAATGACGGTTTCGGTTGGGATGGTCAGGCTACCTGTATTGTCGAAGGCTATATTCCTCAGCCTGGAGAGTGTGTTGACTTAGATGGTGATGGTTACGGTTGGGATGGCATTGCTACCTGTTTTGTCGAATCCGAACCGTCGTAATTGTATTTGGAAGCCTCATACTAGCCTAGATAAAGCTAATTTCCTCCAAACATTGATTTGGTGAATAAACTAGGGCTTATTCTCTATCCAAATATGTGGAGAAGACAGTAGTTCTCTCCAAAGTAGCCTTTTAATTGAACTAGGTTTGGTTCAACTGTACTGAAATTTGCCGGTATTACTAGAAAAAATTTCAGTTTGTGAAAAAGATTATGAAAGATTTTGAGAATGATCAGGCCAGTGGAGTTAGCTCAAGAAGTTTTCGAGCTTTCTATTCCGGAGTAAAAAAATCCCAACATGGCTCATCTCGAACTTCTACCCCACTATATGTTTTAGCTGGAGTAGTTTTTCAACGCAGTGCTAGGTTTATTTTTAATATTGTCCCTTGGGTATTTAAATTTATAACAAATTACTTTGTTAAACATCCTAGTCACACATTTGTGATTGCTGGACTACTGGTTTCCGTCTACATCCTGGTTGAAACTGGTGAGAAGCTTTATGAGGGGAATGAGGTAACTGAGATTCCCGAATCTACTGTTTCCAAGATAGTTGAGAGTTCACGATTTAAAAGGAATTTTTCACCCAAAGTGTTATCCAACTACGCATCTCGAAAGGTCTTGAGAGTTGGGGCTCCCGAATGGATTCAAAGGGAAAGCGTTAAAGCTGTTCTTAAAACTGCTAGAGACTACAAACTGGATTTAATCCACCAAGCGGCCCTACTTGCTACTGTTGATATTGAATCTGGCTTTAATCCGATTGCAAAAGCTGAGAGCACTACTGCTTGTGGTTTATTTCAGTTCGTTAAGTATACGGGCCTCCAGTATGGGTTGAGTCAGAGAGATTGCATGAACCCTTGGCTCAATGCGCAGAGTGGTGTGGCGCATTACATGGATAATTACAGAGATAGTGTTGCACATAGGGTGGAGGAGCTAAGTGGACGAGAAAGATTATCTAAAACTTTCGAGTTTAGCTATTACCTCCATCATGATGGCCCTAATTCCAGCTCACCCTCGGATGAGCTAAAAGCAATAGTTTCAGAAGGAACTCCGTTTTTGTTCAGAGTGCATAGAATTCTTGAGCAGGAAGAAAAGCAGAAATATGCTGTCAGGAAATCCTACAAAGAGTATTTACTAGAAAAAGCTAATGAAAAGTTTGAAGCAACGAGCCGGCAACTTGCCAAGCGCATTGCTCCAATCGTCGAGAAGAATCAGTTTGCTAGTATGCTATGGCGCCCTAAATCTAGCTCTTCTGAGAAGACTAGACAGGGCTTTTAAGCAATCGCTGTCCTCGAATTACTTCCAGGCGATGGGGTCGTAGCCTTTTTCCCTTAAGCATCTATTTACCCAATACTGGTAGTGTTTAGGATCTCTGTTGAAAATACCAAACAAGAAAGAGTTAGCTGCTCCACCATATTCCATAGAGTCCGGGCTTTTTGTATAATCTTCACCAGACTTTTTAGCTTCATCAACTGAAGAGTTCTTCATCACACCGCTTTTTCTGGCCCATTTCATGCAGTATTTGATATCTTTATTTGCTTGGACCTTACCAGATTTTTGTAGACGCCCGTTTGGGTGTAGAATTGGTCGTTTTGAACATGCTGATAGAAAAAACATTAAAAACAATGTTAAGCAAACGATACTCCGTCCAGAGATTCTCATAGTGATCCTCATAATAAAGTTAAATAGAGTGAATATGATCTAGTTCTTTCTCGCAAAGGAAAGTCCCTAACCAGGCCAACAAGAGATTACTACTTCTAATGAGCTACAAGCAATCAAAAAATTACCCTCTTTAGAGGCTAGTGAAGAATGGTTGGTGTGCCAGGGACACTAAAAGCATCGAGGGGCTTTAGACCTTGTGCGCAGTTTTTGGTTGCTCCTCTAAAAGATTTTCCCCTATGTGTGGCTAAGCAGGCAAAGCCATCCATTTCTTCGCAAGAGTTTGAGTTCTCAGCCTCAAAATAGCTAGGAACTTGGATATTGTGCTTATTTTTGTAC
>CALKYB010000067.1 GCA_938003565.1 uncultured bacterium | reverse complement strand
CAGGTAACAAGATAACCTGTGGGTAATTGAACTTGTTCGCTAATCGCTCTTTGTGCTTCTTCAACGAAGGAACCAATATCACGTCCAACTACGTTACACTGGATGGTAATGAATCTTTGATTGTTTTCACGTGTTATTTGACGTGGTCCAACAATCTCTTCAATCTCAGCAACCTCAGACAAGGGAATCTTAAATCCGTTTTGATTTGAAATAAGTATTCGTCCAATATCAGACTTACTCTTTCTATACTCTTCAGCTAATCGAACCCAAATATCAAAACGTTTCACACCTTCGAATATATGTCCCGCTGTAGTGCCACCAACTGAACTACGAATTACATCTTGGACATCAGCAACATTCAGGCCATAACGAGCAATAGCTTCTCGATTAACCTTGATAAGCAATTGTGGTGTTCCACTAACTTGATCAACTTCTATATCTCGAGCTCCACTAACATCACGAACTACACTTGCAATTGAATTTGCGTGCTCTTTTAGCAGGTCTAGATCTTCACCAAAAAGTTTGATAGCAAGCTCTGCCCTTACTCCTTCTAAAAGCTCGTCTATACTCATTGCTATAGGTTGAGTTAGGTTAAATGTGACTCCTGGAAAATCACTCAACTTTTCTCTAATAGAGTTTTCTATCTCTTTCTGAGAAAAGCCACTTTCCCACTCTTCTTCTGGTTTCAATAGTACATACATTTCTGCACTATTAATGGGATCAGCATGAGCACCTACTTCACCTCGCCCGATTCGACTTACGACACTTGTGACTTCGGGAATGCTCATTAATCGTTTCTCTGCTAGTAGCGTTGTCCTAGTGCTCTCCTTTAGGGAAATAGACGGAGACATAGTTAGACGAGTAACTATGGTTCCTTCCTGGAGGGTGGGAGTAAACTCAGAACCTAGAAAAGGAAAAACTATAGCGCCTATAAAAAGAAGAATTGAGGCTACAGCAACAGCTAAGATTCTATTACTAACAAGATGGCGAACTACTCTCTCATAAGGTTTTTGAATAACTTTCAGAAGAAATACTTCAGACTTAGAGTCTTCTGGACGTTTCATTAGTAATTGAGACAGGACGGGGGCTACAAAGATTGCAAAGAGCAAGGATCCAAGCATTGCGAGAGCCACAGTGTACGCAAGTGGTCGAAATGTTTTTCCTTCTACTCCTTGAAGAGTAAAAAGTGGCAGAAAAACCACAATAATAATAAGTATAGCGAACACGATTGGGCGACCCACCTCACAACAAGCCTTTGATATGGTCTGCCACTTTGATTCAGTGTCTCTGCTCTCTTTGAGCATCCGATCAATGTTCTCAACAACAACTATGGTTCCATCGACCATCATGCCAATGGCAATTGCCAGCCCACCAAAAGACATAAGATTGGCAGAAATATCGAAGTAAGCCATTCCTAGCATTGCAAAAAGCACTGAAAATGGAATTGAAAGGGCCACAACGATGCTCGGGCGAAAAGCACCCATGAAGACAAAAAGGACTACGATAACTAATAAGATTCCCTGTAACAGAGCATTAGTAACTGTTTCTACACAGGCTTTAACTAGCGTTTTTTGTTCGTAGTAAGGAACTATTTTTACTCCATCAGGCAGGGTACTATTTATTTCTTCAACTTTAGATTCCACCTCCCCAATCACGGTTGACGAGTTAGTTCCAATCAACTTAACAACCATTCCAGCAACTACCTCGCCAAGGCCATTTCGTGTTTGTACCCCCCGACGAATCGCTCCTCCAATCTGTATATCTGCAACCTGTTTAAGATATACCGGTGTGCCATCTACTGTTTTGATAACAATTTTTTGAATATCTTCTGTTCCAGTAGCTAAACCTACTGAACGAACAACAAACTCTTCCGAGTTCTTTTCAACAAACGATGCTCCAACATTAACGTTGTTTGCCTTAATAGTTTCAATCAACTCAGATAAAGTAATGTTGTAGCGAAGAAGCAGTTCAGGATGCACTACAACATGAAATTGCTTTTCATATCCACCGATACCAAGAACTTCTGTTACTCCAGCAACCGTTTGGAGATTTCTCTTAACTATCCAATCTTGAATTGTACGTAGCTCTTCTAGGCTATGCTTACCTTCTTCATCTTCTAGGTAATAGAAAAGAACCAACCCCATGCCCGTTGCAATTGGGCCAAGCTCGGGTTCACCAAACCCCTCTGGGATCTGTTCTCTAGCCTCTTGCAAACGTTCATTTACTAGTTGCCTTGCAAAGTAAATATTGATCGAGTCTTGAAAATAGACATTTACTACAGATAATCCGAAATTGGACACTGAGCGAATGTTTTCAATTCCAGGAAGTCCATTCATTGAAACTTCTACTGGATTGGTAATAAACTTTTCTATCTCTTCGGGTGCTAGCCCCTCTGTTACAGTAAAAACTTGAACTAGGTTAGGTGATACATCTGGAAAAGCATCAACTGGCAAGCCTCGATAACTATGAAAGCCAGCCACCATAAGAAGTACAGATAGAATTAAAACCAATAAGGGGTTTCTAAGAACAAAATTTGTAATATTGGAAATCATATATAGTCCTGCCTAGTGATTATGGCCGTCACCAAATGATTCTTTTGAAAGCTCGGCTTTGAGCGTAAAAGAATTCTTTGCAACATAGCGTTCTCCAACGGTAAGCCCCGAGAGAACCTCTGCAAACTTATCGTTTGTTTTACCAATAACTATAGGGGTTGCTTTGAACTCTCCATTGGAATCAATAAAAACACTTTGTTTATTTTCAACTGTTTGAATTGCTGTTCTGGGGATTCGAATATTAACTTCCCCCTGTGCTATTTTGATGGTTGCAGTAACAAATATTCCAGGTGTCCACGCTCCTTCAGAATTTGATATAATTACTCTTGCAGTAGCAGTGCGAGTATCTTCATTAACAATAGGACTTAGGTAAGCTATCACCCCATGAGCTTGACGTTGTCCGTGACCTTGAGAAACAACTACTTCTTGCCCTGGTTTTACCTGTGATAGGTCGGACTGATATATACTTAAATTTACCCAAACCGTGTTCAAGTTAGCTACGGTATAGGCTACATCTTCCTCTCGTAAAAGCTCACCTATAGTTGCATGTTTGTGGATTACAGTTCCGTCAATTAGTGACTTGATCGAGTATAAAGAAAGGCTCTCATTACTCTCAATAATGGCGAGAACCTCATCTTTTTTGACATTATCACCAATTCGCTTTTTTACTTGTTTAACAATTCCAGGAAACCGTGCTGAGATATGACTCAGGGTGTCTTGATTAACTACTATTTCACCAGGAACCGTTACATATTTTTCGATCACTCCAGGGCCTGCCGAGTTGATAACAATATCAAATTCTTTTAACTGGTTCGGTGATAGTTTAAGTGCTTCTTCATGATCGTCGTGCTCTTCATGTTGTATGTGTTTGGTCTGATGTTCCCCTGGATCGTTATGATCCTCATGGTGCTCTAGATGTTTTTCTTCATTTTGATGATCATGCTTATGATCTGCCTCTTCAGCAAGTACCGGATCTAGAGCTGCATTAACAAAACAAAAACAATAAAACAGGGTACAAATTGTGTTTTTCATTTTACAACCTCTCTGGTTAGTGGAAATCCGATAATATTTTCAATACGTGCTTTTGATTCAATTAGTCCAACGATCAAATCGACTCGCCTAGTTTTTGTTTCAACTAGAGTTCTCTGGGCATCGAGTAAGTTAAGATAGCTTGTCCGTCCTCTTTGATAGGCATCGCGAGCTTGAGAGAAAGCTCTTTTTGATGCTGGTAGAACTAAATTCTCAACACTCTCATACTCCTTTTCTAAACGACGCAGTTCTACCTGAAGAAGAGAGAAAGATGTCGAAAGAGATACCTTCTCATTTTGTATGCTAAATTTAGTTGCCTCTAGATTGTGGTTAGCACTCTCAATAGCTCCTTGGTTTCGATTAAATATCGGAAGACCCACAGAAAACGCGCCAAGAAAGGCGTTTTCTTCTGTTTCTTCAAAGCGCCGATATCCCAAACCTAGGTTAACGTCAGGTACCGAAAGAGATTCCTCTAATTGAAGTTTACTATCCGCAAGGTCTTGCTTAAGATTAATAAGTTGAAAACGATTGCTAGTTGATAAATCATTGGGAATTAGGTGAGACTTTTTATTGTCGAGTAGTGGCGCAACATTACCGACATCCTGCGAGGTGCCATTCCAAAGAGAGGCTAACCTTTGTTTTGCAATCTCAAGTTCTTGTTCGGAGTTATTGAAGGCAATTTGATCATTACTCAAAGTTATTTCGGCTTTAGTCTTTTCGACTCGAGGAATAGCTCCAGCCTCTAGTTTCTTTTGAATTGCATTAACCACTAATTGAGATAGTTTTTTTTGTTCCTTAAGAATTTCTTTTCTAGCTTGAACGGCTTGAACCTTTGCATACGCTATTGTCGTTCGGCTTAAAATATCTCGCGCAAGTATCTCTGCCTCGAGAGTTGCTATTTTCTTTTCAACGTTCGCCACCTCCTTTCGAGCGGAACGTTTATTGCCTAATTCAATTCGCTGATTAAGGGCAACGGTTATTTCGGATTCACCAAAACCATCTAAATCACCACCAAAATTTTCAGCCTCTACTGCTATTTCGGGATTCGGTAACAACGAAGCTTGTCGCACTAATGCCTCAATTGCGAGAACTCTATGTTTTGAACTCTGAAGAGTAGGATTACTACCTTGAACACGAACAGTAACCTGCTCAAGGGTTGATACTTTAGGAGAGTCGGCAACAGCC
>CALKYB010000066.1 GCA_938003565.1 uncultured bacterium | reverse complement strand
AGGTCACAGTAGTTGAAGTTGAACAGTTGGTCGAGCTGGGAGAGATTCCAGCGGAGGATGTTCATTTGCCTGGAATATTCGTTCAAAGAATTTTTCAGGGTAAGGATTATAATAATGATATTGAGTTTGAAATATTAAAAGAGAACTCTTAGATCCTGTTCAAGGAAGGTTTTAATTTTGTTAAGGAATAGAAATAATGTCTGATGAAAAAGAATTAGTGGCACATAGAGAGTTTAGAGAAGATGAATTTTGGCGTGAGATTCCAGCATGGAAGGATATCTCTCGCGAGGAATTTGCCGATCACAAGTGGCAGGCTAAAAATTCAATTATTAAGCTGAAGCATGTGAAAGAAATTCTTGGCTCTAGAGTTCGAGAAGAGACATTATTGGATATTGAGAAAGCTTTGGAAATTGCCCCGATGAATGTCAGGATGACTCCATATTTATTCTCGCTCATCAATTGGGATGATCCAGCGAACGACCCTTTAAGGCGCCAGTTCCTTCCTTTTGCTTCGCAAATGTTACCCAATCATCCATTCTATATGGAGGACTCACTACACGAAGATGTGGACTCTCCGGTTGGAATGTTGACTCATAGGTATCCAGATAAGGTCTTGTTCCTACCTTTAACAACTTGCCCAGTGTATTGTGCTTATTGCACCCGAAGTCGAATTATCGGAGGTTCTACAGCCACTGTGGAGAAGGATACTTACGGCGCAAAGCCTAAGCTATGGGATGATGTTTTCCAATACTTGCGTTCCAACCCACAAGTAGAGGACGTCGTTATTTCAGGAGGCGATGCTTTTAATCTGCAAGCTTCACAGATTAAATATATTGGTGAGTCCTTGTTGGATATTCCGAATATCCGAAGAATCCGCTATGCCACAAAGGGAATAGCGATTTTGCCGATGAAGATTCTTACCGATGATGACTGGGTAAAGGCACTTTCTGACGTAGCAAAGCTTGGCAGAGATAAAGGCAAAAGTGTTGTTATTCACACTCACTTCTCAAGCCCTAGAGAGATTACAGGCTGGTCCAAATTGGCAATGGAGCGACTTTTTAGCGAAGGGATCTTAGTGAGAAATCAGGCAGTATTGCAAAGTGATGTAAATAACGATGCGGAAATCATGACGTTGATGACTCGGCAGTTAGGTTACATCAACATCCAGCCTTACTATGTCTATATGCATGATATGGTTCCAAACTGTGAGAGGTTTCGTACTACCTTGGAGGAAGGAGTGGAATTAGAGAAAGCTGTGCGAGGCACTACTGCAGGATTTAATACTCCTAGGTTTGTTTGTGATGTGCCCGGTGGTGGTGGTAAGAGAAATATCGCCTCTTATGAGTACTATGATAAGGAAACTGGTATCTCTGTCTGGAGAGCCCCAGAGGTAAAGCCGGGTCAACTTTTTCTATACTTTGATCCAATTCACAAACTTGCTGCCTACGCCCAAAAGCGTTGGGGTATTGAAAAAGAGCGAAAAGTAATGGTTCGAGATGCCCTCTCTCGGGTGGAGCCTGACTTAGGTTCGCTAAATACTGAGAAATTAAGAGAGAGATTCGGAATTAACATCTGATGTCTTGGACTAAGGAAGAAATGGCGGATGAAGTAATTTCTCTGCTTCAACCTGGCTCGAGTTTGAATTTGGGTATTGGTCTCCCCACGATTGTGGCCGAGCGTATTCCAAAAGATCTTAGCATTACAATCCACTCTGAGAATGGATTGCTTGGGATTGATGGTCGGCCTACTTCTAGTAAGGTTTCGCCAACTCTAATTAATGCAGGAAAGGAAACAGTTAGTGTTAAGCCAGGGGCCAGCTTCTTTGATAGCTCGCTTAGTTTTGGAATGATTAGAGGAGGGCACATAGATTTTTGCGTTCTCGGAGCAATGCAAGTTGACGCTGAGGGCTCTCTTGCTAATTGGATGATTCCTGGGAAAAAAGTAACAGGTATGGGAGGAGCAATGGATTTGGTCCATGGCGCTGGAACAACTATTGCCATGCTGAATCATTTTACTAAAAAGGGTGAGGCTAAGCTTCTAAAGAAATGTTCTTTACCTCTGACTGGGCACTCTGTTATCGATCTAGTGGTGTCCGACTTAGGAGTATTCAAACCTCAGGGTAGTAAATTTGAAGTTGTAAAGTTGGCCGGTGGAGTTTCTCGGGAATCGTTGGGAATGGAAAACCTATTGTTATGAGTAGTGAAGTTAAAGCGTTCTTTTGTCAGGGGCTCAGAACTCCTTTTGCACGAGCTTTTAAGGGAAGTTACATTGATGTTAGGCCGGACGATCTTCTTGTTGAGCTTCTCAATGCTCAAAAGAAAAAGAATCCAGAACTTTGGCAGCAGCCAGTTTCCGACTTAGTGGTTGGTTGTGCTTATCCCGAAGGTGAGCAGGGATACAATATTGCGAGGATGGCAAGTTTGGGTGCTGGACTTAATACACCTGGCATGACCCTAAATAGGTTGTGCGCTTCTTCGCTTGAGGCAGTAGCAATTGCTGGAACTAGGATTAAGGCTGGTTGGGGGAAAGCTTACCTAACTGCTGGCATCGAATCTATGAC
>CALKYB010000065.1 GCA_938003565.1 uncultured bacterium | reverse complement strand
AAAAGGACTTTCCTCCCGAACATAAAAGTAGGCTCCAAGTAAGAAATTTAAATCCACTTGAGTCGTTTGTTTACCAGGAAAACATGGTGAAAATTGAGAATACACGCTTGGCAGATATGTCAGGTGGGGGGATTTCTTATGAACAGGCCGCACGACAACGATCCAAGGATTTCTCCATGTTCTTCATTAAGGGGGATACTGAACAACCTCCCTTCGCCGTCAGTGTGCCTCGAGAAGAAACAGACTTCTTCTTTCGTCAATATCCTGAGAGCAATCTGGTTCTTTTTAATCATGATGGCAGAGTGCTCGATTTTTTGGACAATGAAAACGTAGATTTGGATCCGCATCAAGCCATAATCGGACCATATCGTTGCGTTGTTTTCATAGTGGGCGATGGTGGACGAGACTACATGTATGTTCTCTCTGAACCGATGAGGAAGAGACTTCTAGACCCTCCGAAATGATTAAGTTGAACCAGATTTATCATTTGGCTTCTAGATAGAAACATTGCATCTCCTTGGGACACAAAAAACTCACTACTCAACTCACTGCTTCACGGCTAGGTGCTCTGCAGTATGGTAGCTTCTTCATAGACGGTCCTGGGCTCTTGGCAACTTAGAGTTACTCGGCAAAACCAACTTTAGAATCTGATAGCGGTAGGCCAGCTAAAGCTTTAAATTCTTAACATTTACATAGACTTACAGAGTAGTCCTTAAATATATTGATGCCTAGCTGAGATAAAGCTCAAGGCTTTGCAATCTTTTGACGACTTGATCTGGTCTGGACATTTTTCAACGATTTCCATAGGTGCTTTATGCTTAGATCATCCATCTCCAGGGTTTTAATTTTCGTGTTTATTATGGGGATATTAAATCCCCTTTTTGTTTCGGCTCAGTGCATTGATCCTGACGGCGATGGATACGGAACAGACAATGGGACACCATGTAGAACTCGTCGCTACAAAACCCCACAGAATAAACCTAGTCTTGCAGTTCGCAATATCAGAATTAGTGAAGTCAGTCCATCCTCCGCAAGGATCACAGCAACTATTAGCGAGCATGCATCAGGAAAAACAGAAATTGCAACCAACCCTTCATTCACTGGCGCATCTACATTTCATAAAGGCTTTTTTCGAAAGCGAATCTTCAACCAAGTATTGAATAATCTCGAGCCTGGAACTACCTACTACTTCAGGATAAGTGCTTGGAGCGGTGAAAGAAATACTTTAACAGATACCCAAAGCTTTACTACCGATTCTGTTAGTAGCTCGACAACAACATCTTCCACAACCTCTACCACCACTACTAGCTCAACGACCTCGACAAGCACTACAACGTCTGTAACAACAACCTCCACAACAACCACAACTGTGCCAGATTTAGTGTCAGGGAACTGCCATGAGCCTTGGACAGTTAATAGTATGAATCTACAAAATCGAGTGGATCGCCTTTTAGCAAGCCCTTACAGAGCAGGTTTTGGTCGAGATACGACTGGAGGAACAAGCAACTTAAAAATTGTTACGAACCCGGCTGCTAATGGTCCAGGCACCTATGCAGATGTACTATCCCAAGCATCCTCTGGAGACTATATAATTTTCGATCCTGCAAACTCGGTCTATCTTAGCGATATGAATCATGGAGATGTAGTCTTACCGGGAAATGTAACTATTGATGGACAATTACCTAACGGTAGCCATGTAACTCTTAGAAGTATACATCCAAGACAAAACAATATGATCAGAATGTTAAATGGCAACAATATAGTTGCTAATTTAAGATTAGAGCAGTCAAATGAAGCTGCCGCAATGGCGGTTTCTCATGGTGAGAACTATTGGCTACATTGTTTTCGAATAACCGGTACGGATTCAACATTGTCCATCGGTAATCAGATCCGTGATGTCGAAAATTCTGCTGATAATGTGACTGTTTCTAAATACACTGTGCTAGATCAGGACAAAGGCTTCCTAATATTGTCAGCTGGAAAGTCCTGTCAACTACCTGATGGGAGTTTTGATCCACAAGCTGTAGGGAAAGACAGAACAGCTCAAAGAAGAGCACACATAACGATTATTGATTCAAATCTTGGAGCTGGTACTCGAAATGTTCTTAACAAGGGAGCATTAGTTGATATTATTGGCACCTACATTCATGGTCGAGTTGAGAATTTAATTACTGAGTTTGGAGGCCAAACGGCCCTGCAGTGTAGTTATATCGATTCGAGAACCGTTATTGTCAGCGGGATTAGAGCTCAGGGTGGCAGATATACAAGTGGTGAACACCCCTCAGCACCTGCTGAGTGTCCTAAGCAATCTGAAATTTTTCTAGATAATAACGTTTATAGGCAGGAAAACTTTCCAGCAGAAAGTATTAACCCTAGAATTGATGATTCCGGCTCCCACATAACCACAAGGAACCTTGGCCACATGACCAATGGTATTGATAATTGGCAGAATCCTCCGTCAGGCAAGTCTTTATTCCATAGACCTTACGGGAACTTGGATCATTTTTGCAACATTCCAGAACCAAACTAGTAATCAGATAGCTTGGCTGTTAAAGCATGGTATCGCAAGTAGAATTGATAATATATTGATAAGGTACCGTGACGGGTAGGGACTGTTTTACAAGCGTCTGGATGTGGAAAAATTGGTTGGATCTATAACGGTCTTCCTTTTACGAACAACCCGATGTTAAGTAAAAATACTTCTGGTCCAAGAAAACTTCAGGGGCGAGCCAGCCCTAAGTATCTGAATTAAACGTATATTATGTTTGGGATTTGTTTCTTCAAGGAAATTCCTTAACTTAGCACTGGCGAGTCTGTTACAGAGCTATAAGTTAAAGTAACATCAAGCAAATGACATCTCATAATTCAGATCACATGAAACTGAACAACACCTAATTTTAAAGATGGAACAAGCAGTCAGCGATAAACTCCCTCAGTTAATAGATCCCAAACAAAATTTCCAATTGCGGGAACTATTTTTTTTAAGAATGGAGGCGACTACTAAAGCTGGTCAACTAGATCTAGAGTATCGCATTCAAGAAGCCCTCGGGCAGATGGGCTATCAGTTCGAATTGGAACAAATTAAAGGCTTTGTTGCTGATCAAAAAATAGAACTAAAAGTTCAAAATGGTCAAATATCACTCATCCAATGGGGAGCTTTTTCATCTGAACTGTCAGAACTTTTGACACCAAATAATGCACAAAGTTATAAACTTTCAACTTTGTATAACTTGCTTGAAAGCTACGATGGCTCCAAGGAAGTGTTGGGTGAGATTGAAGCTCTCGTAGGTTCGCTAGAGTTAGATACTGCTCCAGTCATGTTGGTGAAATTGGCTATAAGCAAAAGTGTAGAGTTTTTAGAGCTTCAAGATAGCTCAATAAAAATTGCTCAATCAGTGACAGGAACAAAAGAGCAAATTAGTGAACTGTTGGATATCTCTGTATCGATTCGAGATTGGGCGAAGGTTGCCCAACTAATTTTTGGAATTGAGCCAGGAATAACTCCAATAAGCTTATCGGAGGTTTTTGAGCTCTACAAAGATAAAATTGATGACATAAGTCCTCCTGTTGAAATTAGACCAGAGAGCCTGGAACCACCACTTCAACTTGGCAGACTTTGGAATTGACCAAGAAAGCGCCTTAAAACAAATCAAAACATTTGAAGTCAATCAGAGCCTATTAGTTGACACGCTTGCAAACTATCGTTCTGAAAATTTTGGCATTTCATGGAGTGAGTTTGAAAAACTAAATAAAAATGTAAATCCTAATAGAACTATATCTCTGAGTTCTCTGGACCAAAATTATCTCACCAGCAGTATCCAATCTCCCCAGATTCAAAAATTCATCGACAATCTCCAATGCTCTGACAACTGTGATCTATCTAACTTTGTAGAGAACTTAGCAACTGCTGCAGAATTCAATTTTAGTGTTAAACATAAGCTCGACAGTATTCTACAAATCAATTCTGATTCACCGAATTATCTAGATCTTAGAGTATCGGGAGAACACCTTACTCCATCCGCAAAAGTTGCTTTAACAACTCTGCTAGCCAAATTTGATTACCAATTAATGGAAGAACTCTAGTCAAACTCTAAGACTTCTAGGAATCAATAAATTACCCCTAAAAGCCCTATCCTTAAAATTGAATTTGGGTAAGTATTCTACATCGATCTAGCCCGTTGATCTAAATTGGCGGAATAGCTGTTTCCAGGATTTTGGCGGCCCAGGTTTTGGGATCATCTAGGAGGTGTTTTAGTCTAATTCTCTCAGATAAATGGGTCTCTAGATATAGATTCAGAATTCAAATCTGAAGACCAAAATACTTTCCCTATTGAAAGAATAAAATGAAGCAACAGGCTTCATTATAGGGACTATAGTCTAATACAGGTTATTGATTTACACAGTTTATTCAGGTTCTAATATGTTTGTAAGTAGCTCAAAATATTTCCAAAATTCATTTTTTCCTCTACTAGTTGCAGTAAGTTTTATTCTTCCCACCGGCCCGGTTCTCGCGAATGAGTGTGTTGATACAGACGGCGATGGTTGGGGATGGAATGGTCATGAAAGTTGTCAAATAGATGACTCTACAGCCAATCGAACTAGACGCTGTTTTGATGAGGACGGCGATGGCTGGGGATGGAACGGCGTTTCTAGCTGTCGTATGGTAACAACTGAAAGTAACCTAGACAGAGACTCTATTCAAAACGCTACATTGAGTAGCGTCTTGGGTATTGACGATACTATCTTGGCAATAGTAGCCCAAGTTGGCCCCCTTAATGGCCTGAGGGTTGTACCTGCGAGTAGCTCGCATGGCCAATGGCAGGAATCCGAGGATGGTCACACAGTAACTTTCAACGATTATGTGGATGACGATATCAATACAATCACCGTAACCGATAGGGAAGACTCCTGGGAGATGGAATTCACTTTAAACGATGAGCCAGCACCTTATAGTACAGTATCAATAAATACTGTCACCGGACAAATTCAGGCGACTTTCACTGAGGATGGCATTACTACGGAAGTAAAAGGAACCGTGAGAGAAACGGTGACCGAAGATCTAACTTTTGACTACACTGTCACGGAGGACGATCAAGTTGTCGAACAGATGACCATTAACCTGACTCCTCAAGAGCCTGCTCTTTGGACACCCGAGCCCGAATGGCAAGTTAATTATACACCTAGCAATCAAAACACATCTGATAATGATGAGTCGACCGCTCAAACAGCAGCAAATGACTATGCTGGTGGAGACCTTGGCGGGGAGTTTGGTGGACTTGGCGGAAACGCTGACAGCGACAACGGGAGTGATGGCGGCTACGCTGAAAGTACCGGATACTGGTAGGTAGTTGTTTAAACTATAAATTATCCAGGAAGCTTGCAGCCTAAGGGATAGGCCCTTGACTTGTAAAGGTTGACAACAACGGCCTAATTCACTTTTACTACACTATACCCCACCCCACGATAAACTTCGGCATTTATAGTTAATTATCACCCCGGAGTATAGCAGTGCGCTAGCACTGCCAGCAAATTATATACTGAAACCTATTTGTGACTACAAGACCGTAGGTCTTGGCTAGAAAAGTCATAAACTCAATGTTTAATCGACTAATATCATTTTCTTGCGAAGCTGCGCTTCTAAGAATATCTTGGGCGGGGTATACCTGTATAAGGGCCTCGCTTACGCTCGGCTTATACTGCGCTGCTCACCAGAACCATCAAAAACCGAAATTTAAATGAGGCGCAGTATATACCCCCCTTTTTGATCCAAAACCGCCAAGTACCTGAAAAGGCTATAAGCCCTAACTCCTTGCAAAAGCTATTGAATTTGAAATTTTAGTAAAAAAGGTAACCCCAATAAAGTATTGGGGAAGAACTGCCGATACTTTCAATCAAAAGAGTGTAGTTGAATCAAGTATTTTATTGAGGCTAGAAGGTGAGTACTACAATAAATGACAAGGGTTTCACCCTTATTGAACTTTTAGTTGTAGTTTCAATTGTAGGAATTCTAGCTGCCATAGGTATTTCCTCTTTCCAGGAGTATAAAACCCGAGCCTACAAAGCCGCATCTGAGACATATATTCACAATGGCATAACGGATGTTCAAGCCTATTTAAATACCGAAAACCCTTTAGATGATCTTCTGGGAGATAAGAGATGGTATGAAAATAGAACTGCTCCAACACTTGAATTTGAAGCAGAAACTTTACTTCCTACAGCTAAAATTGGCAAAGGTTATAGACTTAGGGCTCGTGTACAAAATTATTTGTGCCCTGATCCAACTAGAGATCGGTTTGCTCTAAGTAGTTTAAATGTGAAAGTAGACTTTCGTGTCTTTTTTCGATTAGAATGTGATGGAACAGAAACTCGCACAGTATATCCGAAATCAATAGGAGGTTGGTGGAGTTAAAAACAGGGCAGTGTGAATCCCGAAAGATTTAGAGACTGACCTGAAAAAACTCTGAGTCCTCATTAACGAGAAAATATTTAGGACCTATCTAGGCCCAGGAAATCTCAAAGAGCTAATTGAGCGAATCCCTACCTGCTTTGCCCTTGACTCCTTGAAGACCTTTCCTTGCAGTTTAAAGGAATCTGCGATCTTATCTAGTTGACTCTGGTCCAGCTCACCTAAAAGCCTTCTAGAAAGAAGAAGAGGTTCAATCCTGCCCTGACTTTCACTGACATAGGAATTTAGTTTTTGAGAGATTTCCCGATTACTAAAACCACTAACTTCTTGGAATTTTTTGGTGAAGAAAGCCATAGAAAAAGAGTAATAGGGGGAAACTGTTCCCCCCAATTCTCGCTCAATAACGCTGGTCATTAAGGCTAGGGACGCTTGATTACTATGACTGAATCCATCAGAGAAACTCAAAAACTCTCCGACATTTTCTTTTCTAAAAAAGGCTTGGTACTTGTCTAAATCTCCAATACCCTCAAGATTTATTTTTGAATAGTCGACCCGACCTAGCCATTTAGCTTCAATAAATGCAGTCAAGGAATGACTTAGCTCGTCCGCAGCGATGGATCGTATGAATTCTTCAAGACTAGTTTTCAGTGGGTGTGTCGCTGGAATGGCTTCAAAAACTTCATTTACAAAACCCACATTAACAACAGGAGTTCCATGGATGGTTACTCCAGCACTCTTTGAGCTAGG
>CALKYB010000064.1 GCA_938003565.1 uncultured bacterium | reverse complement strand
CACTATAAACTTCGGCATTTATAAATAATCTTCACCCCGGGGTATAGCAGTGCGCTAGCACTGCCAGTAAATTATATACTGAAACCTATTTGTGACTACAAGACCATAGGTCTTGGCTAGAAAAGTCAGAGACTTAACGTTTAAGCGCAAATATTGATTTTCTTGTGAAGCTTCGCTTCTAGAGATATCTTGGGCAGGGTATATTAGTTGGCTACCTCGCTCACGCTCGGCTATACTAAAACCAAGGCTTGAGACCATGATATTAACCGAAATTTATAGTGGTTTCAGTATATAACCCCAGAAAAAGCACTTGAGTAGGCTCAAAAATGGTTACAGTGAATGAATATTTTAGCTATTGATATTGGAAACACTCACATTGTGTTGGGATTTTTCGAAGGTGAAAGTCTTGAGCATACTTGGCGTATTCGAAGTGACTTGGAGGGTACTGTTGATGAGTACGCATTAACAGTCCAAGGCCTTTTTCAAAATTCTTCCTTTTCGGTAGAGAAAGTAGATAGGGTTGTTATTTGTTGTGTTGTGCCTACTCTAGCACGAGTTTTTCCAAAACTGTTTTCGAAATATTTTGACAAGCAAGCTATTTTGCTAGAGAGCCAAGATATTGACAGTATCGAAATCCATACCAAGGACCCTGCGCGGGTCGGTTCTGATAGAATCGTTAACGCACTAGCTGCCAGAGACCTTTATGGGGCTCCTGGTATCGTTGTAGACTTTGGTACCGCCACCACTTTTGATGTGATTTCCAAGGAAGGTCACTATGATGGGGGGGTAATATCCCCGGGCCTGGTCGCCGCTTCGGAGGCGCTTACGAAAAAGGCAGCTTTGCTTCCAAGTCTTGAGATTTCTGAACCGAACTCAGTGATTGGAAAAACCACGACTGATTCAATGCTCTCTGGCATCGTCTACGGTTATGCGAGCCTGGTGGATGGGATTGTGGAGAGGATTAAGAAGGAGATGGGAGCTGAGGTTGAAGTGACCGCTACCGGTGGATTAGCCCGGTTAATGTCGAAATATACTAAGAATATTGACCGGGTGGTGCCTGAGCTCACCTTAGAGGGCTTGAGAAGGATTGGGTCAAACTCTAAGCCGTTGACTTGAGTGCTCTAAGAAAGTAAATCTTAACGCCTTTGACTAATCCGGGAACATAACCTCTTCTTACCGGTTTAGAGTTTTTGGGAATTATTGGGATTGATTTTTTATGGCTGCTGAGAATTTCTTATTTACCTCGGAATCTGTTTCCGAAGGACACCCTGATAAAGTTGCAGATCAAATTTCTGACGCTATTTTGGACGCTCATTTAAAAGATGACCCTCATAGTAGAGTCGCCATTGAAACAATGGTTAAGTCTTCCATGGTGATACTAGCTGGTGAAATTACTTCGTCTGCTGGAGTGCATTACGAGAAGGTCGTTCGAGAGGTTCTCAAGGACATTGGCTATGACTCGGAAGAGGTTGGGTGCGATGGAGCTCGGGCTGTAGTTATGCTAAACGTCACAAAACAATCCAACGATATTGCTCAGGGTGTGAATGAAGATGAAGGTTCGTTTGCTGAGCAGGGAGCCGGAGACCAGGGCTTAATGTTTGGATATGCTTGTAACGAAACTCCAGAATTGATGCCTTTGCCTGTTGCCTTGAGTCATAGAATTGTTGAGCGTTTGGCTGAGCTTCGACACAAGGGAGTGGTTGACTATCTTCGTCCAGACTCGAAGTCCCAAGTTACTGTGCAGTATGAGGGTGGTAAGCCTAAGCGCGTAGATACAGTCGTCTTGTCGACTCAGCACAGCCCAGAGGTTTCTAGCGAAGAGTTGGAGAAGTTTGTAAAAGAAGAAGTTATCGCGAAAGTTGTGCCTGATAATTTTGTGGATTCAGAGACCAAGTTTCTTATCAATCCGACTGGAAGGTTTGTTGTTGGGGGACCTGACGCTGATGCTGGTCTAACTGGGCGGAAAATCATTGTGGACACCTATGGTGGTTATGGACGTCATGGAGGGGGAGCTTTTTCTGGTAAAGATCCCTCCAAGGTTGATAGGTCCGCTGCCTATGCTAGCCGATATATTGCAAAGAATATTGTAGCTGCTGGTCTCGCCGATAAATGTGAAATTCAATTAGCATATGCGATTGGTGTAGCAGAGCCTGTGTCTGTCTTAGTGGATACTTTTGGCACTGGTAAGGTGGACGAAGAGAAGATCGCTGCGAAAGCTAAGGAGCTTTTTGATTTTCGACCTAAGGGAATTATCTCGCAGTTGGAACTTAAGAAACCAATTTATCGAAAAACTGCTAGTTACGGTCATTTTGGACGTAAGGCTGATTCTAAAGGTAGTTTCTCCTGGGAAAAGACAGACTTGTCCGACGATTTTAAAAGTCTTATCAGCTAGCTGAAACTCTACCTGTTTAAAATACTCTTGAGAGCTTCGATTTCTTCCTTCGAGTCCTTGTGTGGTTTGGTTCTTGAGCAAAGACTTACTTTGTAGGTGGGGGCTGCTCCTGACCCTTGCTTGTTGCTTTTGATTTCTTTAGCGTAAACTAAATACTCTTTGCCTTTCTGGAAATTGAATCCACAGATTGCACCGTTCGAACCGGTTTTGAAATTGAAGTATTCTTTGTCGTGTCCTTTTAGGTTCTGAAGCACTTTCATTTTAATATTGACTTCGTGCTCCTCTGGAATAACTTCTTTGCTTTCAATAAGACCTACTACTATTTTCTCCGCACTTCGAACTTGATCTTTTATAGGCATTTCAATGCAGCTGCATGCTTGAGTTGCCGCGGGTAGGATAGCTGTTAAAAATACAACAAAGAGAAGAGAGAGCTGGTTATTCAAAATCGGAACCTCGTTTTAGATAATTTCTATATGGGTAACGTGTTGTAGTTTCTGAAACTACCTTGAGTTTCGCTAAGACATATTACTTTCATGCAAGATGAGCTTCGACTACCTCTAAAATCCTAGTTGAGAAGGTCTAGTTACGCGGTACTTAGTTGTCGTTGTAGTTTTAACCTCTTCAACTACTTCCTCAATCTCTATATCGTAGTTTAGGTAGTCATCCACTTCGGTTGCTTCTGAAAGAAGAGGCTCCAATAAACCCGTTCTACTGCAAGAACTTACTTTCAGTCGAGCAGGGCTGCCAGTCGCGTAGACCAAGTAGGAGCCATTTTGGATGAACTTAAATTTACATGAGTTATCATCTTTCTCGGAGTAAATGACAACAAAGTTAGTGTCGTTGTGATCAAGCCCTTTGATTTTTTTGCTTACTTTGAATTCAATTCTTTTATATTTGGTTCTGAGGGGGTCGTTTTTTATGGATCTTACGTGCCCAGTGAAAATTGAAGTGGCGTTGTCTGCGGCCTCCTTCAATTCTTCCTTTTTACACTGGCAGTTATTGTTCTCTGCCATGAGTGGGTATGCAAAGAGAGATAACCAGCAAACTAAAGCTAACGAAATATTTGTGATCTTCTTGCTATTCATAATTTCCAATCTGCTATTCTGACGAAACCCACCCAACAAAACCTAATTCTTTTTATCGCTAGGCACGACAAAATTGTTAAATTCCTATAGAGATTTTTGCCATTTCTTCTTTATCTTTCGCAAGATAAAACTTTCCCCGGTGGAGCTTCTCACGTCAATGATCATGACCTA
>CALKYB010000063.1 GCA_938003565.1 uncultured bacterium | reverse complement strand
AACTCTCGATGCAACATCTATATCAAATTCGGCGCGAATGGTATCTTCCAATCCAATATCTTCGGCTATATGCAGATAGCTTATTTGAGTTCCACTTGTTACCTCAATCGTAGCGATACTACCGTCCTGGTCCGAGTAAAGTGCAGCCTCATCTGAAATCGACAAGGAGTAAGCTCCATCGCCCCCACTAAGAGAATTCCTACCATCTCCGGGAACTGAAACTCTAGTATCAGCTAGAGGCGAACCATCACTGGATCGAACTAAACCCTGAATTCCCACGCCACCTTCCATAGAATCGCCACTTCCTCCTCCGCAGGCTTGAAATACGATTAAAGAAAAGATTAACACTAAAAATTTAAAGTACCTCATAAACTCCTCCAAATCACTCCATTTAAGATCCAGACTAGTTACATAGCATCGATACAGACAAGACCCAATCAAATTGCATTAATCCACTGTATGAATTCTTTGCGCAATTCTAAGTTTCCAAAACTCTCAATATGAACTCCATTCCTAATTGTCCAAAAATCTTTGGGTTGAGTCGCGGCCCTAAACAAAGCTTCTCCGTGATGAATAGGAACCACTTCATCTCGATCCCCATGAATAAAAATTAGGGGAATCTTAGGCATCTTAGCAACAAACCTGTCAGGACTATATCGATCTGAAAATAACCAAGACAGAGGAGACTGAAACATCTTCAAAGCCAAAATTTGATTGGCTTTCTCCCGGGCAATTAACCGGTAGCTCGAAAAAGCGCTATCAACTACCAAAGCCTGTATTTGATCACGGTAATCACTGGTTGCAACCAACTCAATAGCAATGGCACCTCCCAGGCTTTGCCCGAGAACTATAAACTTTTTCGAATCACATAGATTACTTTCTACTAAAAAACGTAGTGCGGCATGAGCATCTGCTCTTAGGCCAGAGTATGAAGGCTCACCCTCAGAACGTCCATAACCACGATAATCAAAGGAAAAAACATCTATTCCATGCTTTGGCATCCAGTAGACTGTCTGAAGATGGTTTTGAATATTAGCTGCATTACCATGTAGAAAGAGAAGACACTTTGCATTAATCTTTTTAGAATCCAAAAACCAAGCATTTAGTTTTAGGGGTGAAGCCCCCTCACGATCAACTTCAAAAAAAACGTCTTTATATTTCAAGCCTACATCTGCCGGGTTAACAGTAATTTCAATGCTAGGCTGATAAAAAAGGTTATTACAAGCTGACAAAAAGCTGGACAAAAAGAGCAACAAGAAAAGTTTTCTAAAAGAAATAATCAATCCCAACCCTAACTCTCTCTGTAAACAAATGATTTTTCTCCTCCCGCTCGAAACCGAACTTGAACGAAATATTACGGCTCAATTGATAGGCACTTTGAATCGAAGCGTTCCACTCCTGATGTTGTTCGCCAAATAAATACTCATAAGCTTCAACATCAAACTTGAGGCGAAAATCATCACTAATATCCAGAAACGACCCGAGAACCAGTCCAGCCCCAACAGCATGATTATCGCGATAGTCGTTCTCATACTCCCCAACAACTTGAGTAAAGCCATAAAGAACCGCCTTCCCCCCTAAAGCACTAGTCGCTACACCTAGGCCAGCATCCAAGCGAAGAATATTCTCATAGTTTGTTTCGACGTGATCATCTATCGCAACTCTACGTCGCTCCAATGCCAGCTCAAAATTCCAAGATTTATTTCTAGTAAATCTATTGTAAGGGGTAATGGATTTGATTGTAAGCGGCGCAAATCTTTGAAAATCAACACCGTCCTCCTCATAACCACGAAAAAGCAGTTCAAAGAACCTCAGCTCTGAGCCGGGCAAACGTCCATACCCAGGGTCCAACAGGTCATGGTAAGCGGGCCTGATTCCCAAATCGTAGAATAGCCGATCCGACTCCTCTCCACCTGCAATACTTAAACGTTTTGTTAGATGCCCTTCGTCGGGTCTAGTTTTAGGAATTGGTGGTTCAAGCAAAGAGGAACGTGAAGCTCTTTGCTTACTCCGGGCAAGCAGCAAACCATAGCCCCTCTTTCTAGATTCTTCGGGAGATAGGGCAATTTTGCCTGAATTGTTAAGTAGAGAAAAATAGTCCGTGGCTAACTCTAAAATTGCAGAGCGACTCTCCTCTTCTAAACTTTCAATTGTTTCAACTGGTTCTCTACCCTCAACTATATCCAATACTAAATTTTGCTGTCCTTCACTCAACTGGCTTCTCATAAATTCCAACCTCGTCTCTGCACTAGGGCGAAATTCAGCTCTTGCCAGCAATCCTGGCTCATCAATCACGGAACGTAGTGTATCAAGAGGAATAGCCCAGAAGGGGAATTTTTTTTGTAGGCCAAGCTCAGGCCGCGCAACATCAAACAAGGAGAGCAATAGAAAGGAACAATTTTCACTAAAAAAATAATAATCAAACCCCCTACCCTTCAACTCCCAGAGATGAGCTAAAATATAATCTATCTCATCTTCGCTAAAGTTAAGCTCATACTCCCAAATATCACGGCTCTCAATATCATTATATTGTTTAATCAAACGATAATAAGGGGCAACCGAAAAGGTACCTTGGTAGGCTCCCACAATTCCTTTTAGAGCATAGCTTAAACCAACACTATTTCCTGTCTCTGCACCATAGTTTGCAGTGTAAGCTAGAGGACGATTTGAACTATTTAATTTCGATGAATCAATTCTTAAAAAAGTATGGCCAAATGAAGAGGCTGGACTATTTAGGTACGTAGCAGGGAAAACCAAAGTAAGTTTTTTGGCATCCAAAGCTTCCCGCCAACTTCGATACTGAGCACAACTCACCTTAGGTAGTCTACTAAGATCAATGTTTAACTCAGAGACAAGCCATTTCAGGCGTGCAGGAAATAGGCACTGAGAATGTTTATCTGCAGAATCCACTTGCTCTAAAAAAATGCTATCTATAGTTTTTAAGAGCTCCTCTCGCGCGTTGGTTTTACCTAAGGAGGATAGGAAAAATTCTGAGTCATCCGCAAAACTGGTATAGCCGGGCAGAAACCAGTTATCCCAGTAGTGAAGCAATGCCCACCAACGGGGCTCCATGTATAGCTCTCGCTCAATCACTTCTTTTTTGAGCTCAGACAAATAGTTTTCAGAGTCTTGGGCGTGAACTGAAATTGCTAAGAAAACACTCGAGGCCAGAAGTAAAAGGTGAAAAATTATTCTCAAAATGGATATATCAGGGACGGAAAATTTGGGAGAGATTCGAATAATTCCTAACATGGCGCGAGCTAACTCTATTGAAATAAAAAAGGCGGGTCTCAAAGAAACCCGCCTTTAGTATGTATAGCACTACGAGGTTAACAACAAATATCCTCTATAGATTTGCTGTGTATTGAGCCAAAGAATTGCTGTCATTTAAAACCGCAAACAATCCAGCCACAACATCCTGAGATGTAGCGTCAGCACTTGAGAATAAGGTTGAAAAATTATCCTTAAGAGCTTTAGCAAACTCATCCTTATCGGCTGTCTCAACACCTAAAAGGCTAGCTAGTGAGTCCAATGTTTCACCTTCACCAACTGAAACATCTTTCGCAAAACGATTCAGATTGTTGTCTAAATACATGGCAACTTTCCAATTCGACTGTACGACTCCGTTTTGCTCACACCCTAAAGTTCCGGAAGTGATACCAAAAGTATTAGTCCCGTAAAAACCATTAGTCGTAATGGCAAGCGATTGGGCAGCAATGCCTCTCTGGCCATGAAAAATCTTTGATCCAAGTCCACAACCGCCTACGCTGTCAGCAGCGGCAAAGTTCGGAGCGGCAAGAGATATTGCTAGGGCTAATGTAAGTTTTTTCATGAAAATTTCTCCAAAAATTCTGCAACCGGAACGGCTACAAAAGGGTAAAAAATGCTAAAGCGCGATGTTACGCTAAACCAAGCTTAACTTCCAAGCAGTTTTTAACGCTAGAGATTTTACAGAAAAATTGGTTTTTTTTATTTCCATAACAATGTAGACCTGTATTTTGGATGCTCATCTCAGGGTATTTTAATTTTTCCGCTGGATTCACACTTTTTTCCATCTACCTACTTATTCGACCTTGAATTTCTTATTACGAAGCTAAAATAAGCGAGTATATTAATGCCTGTAAAAAATCCTTGGAAGAAGCTGAGCTCGAAGCAGATTTACAAGAATAACTGGATTCGACTCCGAGAAGACACGGTAATTCAACCCGGTGGGGAAAAGGGAATATATAGTGTCGTTGAGACTAGCAAGGCTTGTGGAGTAGTAGCATTGACTGAGAACAATGAAATTTATCTAGTTGGA
>CALKYB010000062.1 GCA_938003565.1 uncultured bacterium | reverse complement strand
GTGAGCAAGGTTATGACAAGTTCTACACTCGAGAAAAAAAACTAGGCCGATGGTCAGTTGTTACAATTATCCTCTAGCTCAAAGTAACAAGGTTTTTAAAACAGCAGACACCATTTCATTGCTCCTCTAGTAGAAAAACATTGGAAAAACCAAACCAAAATAAACAATTCAGGAGCGCTAAACCCTTAAATTTATGGACAAATCCAGACTCACTGAATTCAATAAATAATCGAACCCACCACCAAGGTTTTTTACTCTAAATTGAGGAATTTTATTTCCTTTTAGTAATAAGAATTTTCCAGGTTTATCGCATGTCTCTTAAATCTTTCTTAGCCTCTACACTTCTAGTCGCTGCCTTTTTTCAACCAACAAACCTAATGGCCCAAAGTGGTGTCTGTGATGACCCGGATGGCGATGGCTACGGGTGGAACGGTGAGAGAGCTTGTAGAACACGAAGGGTTCGAAAACCTTTTACCGACCAAGAGCTAAGCGTTTTGAGCAGTACTGCCTCAAACATCACCTCGAACTCCACAGACATCGATGTAACTCTAAACCAGGTCGGCTCTACTCTATTAAAGTTCGGCAAAACCTCTTCTAGTCTATTGCAATCCGCCCCCTATAAGGGTCATACAAGGAGCACTACCCATACACATAGTTTAACTGGGCTTGAAGAAAACACTACATATTTCTATAAAGTTTTTGCTCGAACAAGAGGGCTGAGAGTACAGTCCGACATTAAGACCTTTAAAACTCTACCATCGAACTCCGTAAGCACAACTACTAGCACTACCTCAACCTCCACGACTTCAACTACAACCAGCTCAACCACAACTTCTACCGTAACCACAAAACCTCCGAAACCCGGAGCCTTTTATGGCCCAATCCGGGAAGACGGTAAACTTCTTGCGTTTCCAGGCGCCCAGGGATTTGCTCGTTTCACCAACCATGCTCGTGGTTGTCAGGTAGTTCTACTGAATACGCTTGAAGACGATAGAACACCCAACAATGGAAAAGTATCATTCTACGAAGCGATGACTATGAAGGGTTGCCGCTATATTATTCCAACAGTAGGAGGGGTAATAGATCTGAAGGAAAAAGAAGTTAAATTATTTAGAGATCAAGCCCAGAACGTCTATTTTGCGGGCCAAGCGGCTCCAGCACCTGGACTTGTAGTTACAAGTAGACTTGTCAATATTGGAGACTTTGCCAGGGACTTTATGCTTAGACACGTGACTTTTAGGGGTCCAAGCACTTCCTCCCCAACCCGAGCGGCAAATAGCAGAGCTCTTACTGTCTCCGGGGGTGACGTTGAGAATATCATGATTGATCATATTAGCGCCTCTTGGGCCACAGACGAGACTACTTCAATCTACCTGGGACCAGGAGAAACCGGAGATCTCAATAAGATCTCATGGACCAATTCAATTATGGCTGAAGGTGATGCAGCAAGCCTTCACCCTGAATCAGTTGAAAAAAGTAAAGACGGGCTCCACGCAACAGGAGCCTCGTGTATGAACAACAATACATCTCACACCATGAAAGAAGTTTCCTTTATCGGAAACTTGATAGTGGACCAGAACCAACGGCTACCAGTAATCAATGGTTGCCATGCGGAAATTTATGACAACTACATGGCCAACTGGCGCTGGGCAGCGATCAAAGTTCGCACTCAAACCACAGAAGCCTCTGCATATATATCAAATAATATGTTTGCCCCCGGTGACCAATCCCCAACCAAAGCACCTTACTATAAATTCTACAAAGACAACTCAAGCAAGAGCCCAATTGGACGTATAGGGTGTAATCAAGACTGTACAATTCAGCTCTGGTTTCAAAGGTTTACCCTAGGAGTTGAAATTGGAGATAATTACTTCTGGCCACGAAACGAACCTTGGTCAGAGGTATATGTCCTAGATGACCATCCTCACGTAGAAGCCTTATCAAGAGATCCACAAATTCAGAGCAGCTATAGCCCCACAACACCAGCTCCTCAACTTTGGGCCCCTAATTCCAATAAATGGAAAAGCGTTGGGCACACGGTTCCTGTGAGAGACGAAATAGATAAACGAATTATTGGTGAAACCTTAACCAGAACGAACATACTTGGAATTGATGACTACAATCGTATGTCTGGAAACACTGGAACAACACCTGAGAGTAAAAGAGACTTTTCAAGTTACTCAAGTACCAAATGGCCATCAGATTATGATTCAGATAAGGATGGAATGTCTGATGCCTGGGAAGACTCTGTGGGACTAGACTCAAGTGACGGCACCGATCATGCTAATGATCGAGATGGAGACGGGCTGACAAATATTGAGGAATTTCTCTCAATTCTGGCTAAAGACTAAAAATAGATTTGTAACCTCTGATAACCTAGCGCGAAGTATAGGTTATGAACATTAAAAATTTAGCGCTTTTCTACACTCTCCTCTTCTTCGTTTTTATCGGACAGATAATCGGCTCCGATCTAAGGGTCGTTAGTGCTGAGAATTCTAGCGTCTCTGGGAATTTAGATGGACCAGGCTTTGCGGTGGTCGAGCTGTTTACTTCACAAGGCTGCTCTAGCTGTCCCCCAGCGGATCGACTGCTTGAGAAGATAAAAATTGAAGCGACGAAAAATAATCTTCGAATATTTCCCTTATCCTTCCACGTGGACTACTGGAATTATCTAGGTTGGCAGGACCCGCATAGTGCTGATTTTGCTACTTTACGGCAGAGGAACTACTCAAAAATTTTTAAACGAAGGGGCGTTTACACTCCTCAAGCAATTGTCAACGGATCCAAACAGTTTGTTGGCTCTAATAAGAAAGACTTCCAGACAGCAGTCCAATCAGCATTATCAAAGAAGGATAAATTTAGTGCTGAATTCAATGCTCAAAAATTTGAAGGACAAAATTTAGAGATATCCTACAAACTAAACTCTAAAAAAGAGAATTTAGACTTGATAGTTGTCGAATATATGAAAAACACCAATAACTTTGTTCCAAAAGGTGAAAACTCTGGAAGCACCTTAAGTCATACTAATGTTGTCAAAAGCTTAAAAAAATTTCGACTAGACTCCACTGTCACTGGAGTGGTTAGATATCAAATAGACCAAACATCTAAAAAACCTCTCAACAGCACCGGTCTTCTAGCGATTCTACAAGATAGAGTGACTTTGGAGATTGTCCTGGCTAAACCACTTCGAATTTCAAAATTCTGAGTGTATTTTTATAGTCTTACGTTATCAATCGCGCTAGCAACACTATCAACTATCTCTTGATCTTCTCTTACTGGCTCCGGCCGAGGTCTAATACCCTCTGCTGATGCACTTTGAGGACTTTTGGGCCTAGGGGGGCTTGGCTCAAGCTCATTTGGTCCTTTAATTTTAAGTAATTTGGAAACTAAAGAGCCAGCTAGCAATGAACTCACTGCTGTTCCTAAACCACCAACAAAAGCGCGGGATTGCCTTTCAGATGCTAACCTTGCTTCCGCTGGTTGGTTTGTAGACAGGGCATAGTTTTCGTCCACCCCGGCACTCCAAAATCGATATCCCGCCAGCCCTACTGCTCCCACAGAAAAGGCAGCCCCAACTACCACAGCGGACGTCGCAACTACCCCTCCTGCTGCTGCGATTCCCACCCCAGCAACAATCGCTCCACCCAATCCAACTGCAAACAGAGCTACGTCTTTGGCATCAAGGCTATTAGCTATAGATTTGACACCCTGAAAAAACATCCTCTTCAAACTAAAAGGAGGCTTCACATAGGATTTTTCAGGTGAGTTAGCTAAGCGGTTTTTTAGAAGCTGAAGCTCAACATCTCTTTTATTTTCACTGGGAAAGCTAAGACTGCTTGAAGATTGTGTCAACGGTGGTTTAATTTGAGTAAACTTTATCAATTCTATTTCTGCGCTATCAAGCTCCCCATTCGTGTCAATGGACATTTTAAGTTCAGAAAAGTCAGGATTCTTCTGAAGCTCCCCCTCAACAAACTTAGTTGCTTTTGTTGTGTTAGGACCTGGAACCCCGTCTACAAACTTGGGATTTGCTTCTCGCCATTCTTTACTCATCATTTGACTAACAAGTTCTTGCTTCTCTGCAACTGTATAATCGTTGCTTGGAAGAGTCGCTTTGTCGTCCTTCTTCAACTCATTGTTAGTTGTCGGTTGACTTTTGCCCGAGATATCAGCCATTTTTTAAAATCCTGTCTTTAAGTTCTATTAGTTTCAGTGGTATGGCTGTTATTTAATTCCTCCTCTTTAACGTGATTTAAATAGTCTGCTAATTATCCCCTGATAGCTAAGTCTTCAAAATTACTATCTATTAAACTATTAGGATTTCTTATTAATTTTATGGCAACGCTTGAGCTACTTTCCTCATAACTTCAACCAGTTAATTCAAATTCAAAAAATTCGGTTGTTCATTTAATATTCCTTCACTGAGTAGAAGTTTTCAAACTCATTTCATATGAAGTAATGACTGGCGGGCTAGATCTTGAAGCTGATCATTTCTCTCAAATGAGATGAGAGAAAGATTTAGGTTTTTAAATATTATTAACTTAATATTTTCTTTATTCAGACAAAATTCGAAAAACTTCTTATCCCTTTATTCCGAAACATATCTTATTTTGGCTCGAGATTCTGTCTCTAGAAAAACTAGTTGGTAAATCTATTCTTCCCACTAGTTTCTCTAGAGACTGAATCTAGTCTTTTCAGATATCGGTACTTTTATAAGTGCCGAGTTTTCTTCAAACAACCTTTTTTACTTGCAAAAGTGATTTAGGTCTTAAAAAGTCCTCATTCGAGGCGGAATAATTATGGAAGCACTAAAAAATGAAGACGATCGCTGGTTGGATCCAGCTCTTCCCGAGAGAATACAACAGTCTCTATTAGGACTGGCAGCTCAGCTTGATCAAAAAGCAGTAACTCTAGCGAGCGCGAAAGCTAAACCGTTATTGGACGAAGTGACAAGTAAGTTATCCGCACTTGAGGTGATAACTAGATCGATGCCAGAGGTTGTTGACAGGCAAATAACAAAACGTTCAGATGAGCTTCAGCCTAAGTTGACAATTGTTCATCCAGAACAACCAGAAGTAGCCCTTGAAGGGCGACAGCACTTCATGTTTGAGACTGCTTTACGCATGTTCTCCTGCAGAACAATGGACGACAACCCGATTAGCTTGGGTCTTGTTGGCCCATCTGGCACGTTCAAGTCCACAATGGCACTGAACCTCGCCAGAGCATTTAGTCAGGAGGCTTTCGTGCAACCGTTTAGCCCTTACACATCCGAGTCGGCTTTGCTGGGCTATGCAAATGCTAACGGCATATTCATAGAATCGCCCACCTCCCAGGCCTTTGACAAAAACGCTATTGTGATTTTGGAAGAGTTTGACAACGCCAACCCGCAAGTAGTCGTGGCGCTTAATACTGCCATCGCTAATCGGGAATACCATGTCAACGGCAGAAAAGTTGAAGCTGGAAAAGATTCCAAAATCATCCTTTGTATGAACACCTGGGGTCGCGGCGGTAACCAGAAATTCACCCGTGGCAAGTTGGATAATTCTAGCTTAGACCGATTCCCTATGCTGGAAATCCCTTACGACTGGGGTCTGGTAGCTGATATCGTTGGTGTCCAACCCGCTGAACAAGAGTATCCTGAACTTCATGGGCCTCAGTATTCAAGCGAACAGGGAATATACGACTATATTGTAGCGTTGAACCAAGCGGTAGCTAATGTGGAGTTGGACTATGACTTCACTCCAAGGGCAATTTTTAACGGAATTGCTTTTCATCGAGCTGGTATTTCCAAACGATTGATTGATGAATCCTGCATTTGGAAAGGTATGTCCGAGGAACATCAAGATAAAATTAAAGATGCACTGCCCGCTAAGCTTAAAAGAATGAACGCGGAGGCGCTCTGATGTTCAAGTTCTTTAGATGGATCAAACGAATTTCTATAAGATTTATAAAAATTCTTCGAACACTTTGGAGACTATTTTTTCGAAAACTTTTTAGGGGCAGGATACAAAAACCTTTTTCGGGAAGGATATGGGATGAAACCCCTTTGGAAACACTTCAAAAGTATCACAAATCTGATACTCACTATGAAAAAGTCCCGAATATTGCCCGCAATTTTAGCATGAAGCAGGCACTAGTCGCTCTAAAGGATGAGAATCAGCCGGAAGGCGAAAAACTTTCTAGTATCACAAATAAACCCTCACCTGGTTGGGACGATGGCGTGGGATACAATGGAGCTCGAGAGCTTGCAAATACTGGCTGGAATGCCTCTCTAATCAGAGATTTTCTAATTCACACTGATCAAGAAACCAGTCAGTTGGAATATGTAATGGTAGGCGCGCAAGTTGACATGGGTCGATTTGTCTCAGGTGAGCCAGAGCATATTCTACAATACAGCCCCGTTGAAAAACGACCAATAACCATATGGGTCAATATTGGAGCCGCTGGATTTGTAGGTGCTAAAGAAATCTTAAACCGTGGGATGGCCTTAGCCGCCATAATAAACAGTCTGGAAGCAACAGGATATTCTACGGAGATTAAGGCTGTTTCATCAACTTACATAAGAGGGAAGTCAGAAGAGACAAAAGGTAAAGAAAACGACCAAGAAATGTTAGAGCGCCTAAAAGAAGAGAGTAAAAAGGACAAGCTCATATTTATATCTATCTCCATCAAAAAATTTGGAGAATTGCTAGACTATGGGCGAATGGCTTTTTGGATGGGCCATCCGGCAGCTCTTAGAAGACTAGAGTTTCGATATCTAGAGCAGATCCCTGAGATAAAGGATTTAATTGGTCCCAAAAGATATGGTAGCGCTGTAGAATTACCAAAACACCTGCTACCTTCTAATGTTTGTTACCTTCCCACTATTCTGGATCAACCCGGATTCGATACTCCTAAAGAAGCCCTCGAATCTTTGTCTGAATGCATGGCATTCTATAATGTTCACTTTGATACCGCATAGCTCGCTATATGCAGAGGTTCTCGCAAGTTGTTTCGGCTAATTTGGTTCTATCTTTCTCTCTCTATAAATTTTGTCGGCTGAATCCGCTATTCCTCTTCAATCCCTCTAAAAACAGAAGGATTGAAAAGATAGTAAGTAAGTTATGGTCACAAATATTGTTTAGTGCCGTTGCTCTTTCACATAAATTTTAAATGAATAGACTTCCCTCTCCCACTAACCTAGGCCAAGAGACAATGGCCTAGGTTAGTGGTGGAGACGTAAGAAGGTTTTGAATGGTTTTTCTCAAAATCAGCTAACCAACTCTAGATTCTAAAACTGGCATCTAGAGTTGGTTAATCTGATCACTAAGAGGAGAGGACATTATGTCTGGCATAAATCTACTTATATTACCTGCAATTGTTTTTACAGCTGTTCCCTTTAACATTTATGGCCCGCGGCTGATGATGTTTCTGAAAAAACACTACAGCAACATAGCAATCGAGGAAGCTCAACATTATCGCATAACTATAGGTGACTGGGTGATGTGGTTGGCATACACAGCAAT
>CALKYB010000061.1 GCA_938003565.1 uncultured bacterium | reverse complement strand
GGCAACTTTTGAGAAAGTTTGCTTACTAGCTCCAGCTATATTCATGGCCAAACGATACACAACTCTTTTGAGCCTAATGAGCCCCCTTCGGCACTTTGGCGTTTCACTTACGAGTAGAAACGATCCGGACTACAGAGCTTGCTCTAAAACCTCCCTTGGCGCTTACCACTCTCTGCTGGGTAGCTCAAAAAGTCTGAGAACGCTAAATTATCCAGACACCGCAAAAAACAAGATTCTCTTCATGCTAAGCGAGCAAGATGAACTATTGGATGTCCCAGCACTTAAAAGCTGGAGTAGAGAAAGAAATTTTGTTCTGAAAAAAATAGATTCAGGTAAAGACTGCCGCTGCGCGCACATGGTTCTAAATGAAAAAGAGGTTGGCGAGGTAGGGTGGAATCAAATGAACCAAGATATCAAAAGCTTTCTCACCTCCACCGTAGAGCGTTGACTTACCCAATATAGGCGTACCCTTTTAAAATCCCCGTATACGTCCGGTTTTTCAAAGCCTATATAGGAGCAAACGCCTTCAGCGTTTGTATTGTTATCTAACGCCAGGCTATTTCTGGACAAGCCAGAGCCTGACGTCTGTTCTGCGAAGCAGGACAGCAAATATTTTATACCCTACCCTAAAAAGACCTGACAAGCGTAGCTTGGCAAGAAAATCGGTTTAACCCCGGAAACTCCTGCTTGTCGCTACTTTTAGAAAGGAAATGCTGCGCATTCTGTGTTCTTTTGCTACGCCTATATAATCTACTGGCGATGCTAGCGCATCGCTATACCCCCGGGTGGAAGATTGTTGAATACTGGAAATCTCAAGTGGTGGGGGTATATTGTCCCGAAATCAAAACCTACAATTTCAAAACACTCCTACCACTAGCTTCCGAAGCTCAGAGACAAGTTGTAATTAAATGTCTGACGTCCGGCAAATACTTCTCCAAAGAACCAGTGTTAAAGGCCACAACAGAGTCTCCCTTTGAGATCAGTCCCGAATCAAAGCACTTACCCAAGACCGCCGAACAAGCCGCGCCTTCGGGAGAAATCCACCAGCCTTTATCACGATAAACTCTCTGAAGCTCTTCAGCCATATCCACCTCACTCACATCAATGGCCCTACCTCCACTCTCGCGAATTATCTCTAGTACCCTAAAGTGCCCTACCCCACCTGGCACATTAAGCCCTGTTGCTAAAGTCGATCCCGCTTCAACAAGAGTTGTATCTAACTCACCCGCATCAAACGCATTAACTAAGGGTTTAGTAACCTCACTTTGAACACAAACCACCTTAGGCCTCTTCGAACCAATAAGACCTAAACCCTCCAATTCTTCAAAAGCCTTCCACATTCCTAAAACACCAGTACCACCACCCGTGGGATAAATAACCACATCGGGCACACTCCACTTACCATCCTTGAACTCCGGTTCACAAATCTCCAACCCAAGAGTCTTCTTTCCTTCGATACGCCAACCCGGCTCCTGGAAAGTCGCGACATTAAAATAGCCCTGGGGCGCATACTTTTCCTTCAGAAGGGCTCCAGCTTCTCGAATAGTTCCTTTAACCAACTCAAGCTCAATTTTCGGGTGAATCTTCGCCAGAGCCGCAACTTTTCCCATAATCGGCATGGGAGTGTTGTCTGGCATAGCCACCACAACCTCAAAGCCAGCCTCCAATGCGTACGAAGTAAGAGAGTCACCTGCATTTCCTTGGGTTGGAACAGAAAGTTTTTTAAGACCTAGTTTTTTTGCAGCAGATACAACAAAAGACATTCCTCGATCTTTAAAACTCCCGGTAGGATTTCTACCAAACCCTTGGACTGGATGACCCTCTTCCTTAATTCGAAACGTAAAACTCGCTTTCTTCGCAATTGGATGATCGCTATAGGGCAAGAGCGGAGTGTAACCTTCTCCCAAAGAGACTATGTTTTTCCTATCCTCAACATCATCAATATCAAGCCCAAGCAAACCGCCGAAACGCCACATATTTTTCCGTTTCGGATTATACCAAGAAGCATTAGGACGCTCTCTAGCCAATCTCTCAATATCAAGTCTGAGTTGAACCGGCTTCCCATCTTTGGGGTCTAGATTCATGTCCGAAAACGAGGGGTAACTCTCACCCGATCCCAAACCCTGGGAGTGACTAACAAAACTCATGGCTCTCCGAAAAATATTGAAATGCTAAAAACAAAGGATAAAGGAATCCTCCTGAAGAAAGTTAGAAATACTAAAACGAGCATTTCACAAACACAATTGTTGAGAAAAAAATCGCAGTTATTCACAGGCTATAATTGAACAAAACACTCCCCTATTTCCCGGCCTTCCCAAATGCCCTAGATCTAGACTTATTTTTTGCTCAAATCTACAAACCCAAACAGCCTGCATTTTACGACCATTGGTTGCAAAAATTTGAAATGTTGCGAACCGGATGAAATACTTAACTCATCTAACTCAAAGTTAGAAATTCTAATTACTACTTCTAGTTTAAGCTTGAAGTCTAGTTAATACGTAAACGGTAATTACGCTTACAGTAATTCATTTGGGATAGCCGATGATGAGTAGAATATTAAGTAAAATCTTATTTACAACATTTATAACCTCGCTTTTTGCTAGCGCCAACGCCTTAGCCATTAGCTTCGAGACAAGCACTTTCAATCCTCCAGCTAACAGTGAAGTAGGCGTCCAAGCAGGTGAGCTTGAAATATCTCTAAACTACGATCAGGCAACTGAGAGGATGGATATTTCTGCACTTTTTGAAGAAAACGCAAATGGGTATAAAGCCAATTTCTTTTTTCTAACTATAACTGACGGCGGAGCTCCTAGTGGCGAACCACAGAGTGTGGTTTTCTTTGATGCTGTTAGTCCTGACGAAATTATTGTCTCTGCCTACGACTATATGCCGTCTGACACAGATGAGGAATTTCGACCCGTAATAGCTAGTGCCGAAGGGGAGCTAGTTTTCTCCACTTTGTCCCAGGAAACTACACCAGTAATCTCCGCCTCCCAAACTAACTCAGATACTACTGTTAGATATGATTTGGCTTTGGATAGCTCGCAAATCCCAGGAGTGAGTTTCGGTTCCGCTATTGGAATCTGGATGCAAAGCATGGGCCTCTACGAAGAGTTTCAAACAACTCGCTCCTATGACTCATCTGGGGCTTTAGTCGCGATAGCTGCCGATATTAGCTCACCAGGAAGCTATGGTTACCTAGACTTCGCTAATGCTACAACGACTTTGGACTCTACAGAAACCCCAGAGCCTGCTACTGCAGTTCTTTTACTTGCGGGCCTAGTTGGAATCGCTTCTTTCAGAAAGAAAGCTTAGTCTAGCAAATTTACATTT
>CALKYB010000060.1 GCA_938003565.1 uncultured bacterium | reverse complement strand
ATATATTGCTTGCTTCCACTGGGAATAGTGGCAGTGAGCGGGTAGGCAAATGAGACTGTTCTCTCTGTAGTGGGGTTGGTTTCCTGACCATAGACAATCAACTGTGCAATATACTTGCTCTCCGAGTCATGAGGAATTATTTTATGGTGACCTTGAGCCAATTGACCTACAATTCCATGGCCTCCATCAATATCCACTCGTCCGGGACCATCAACTTTTAGTTTGCGACTTTGCAGTAGTTCGCCTTCTCGACTAAAGGTCTCCACAGTGAACTCGCCAGGAGTAGAATCGAAATTTACAATTGATAGCCAATTATAAACCGGGTTAGTTACTTGCTTAATATTTTTATTCGATTGACTGGTATTGAAGGGCACTATCGAAGGGAGAGAAAGAGTTCTCTCGAAAGGTAGACTGTAGGCGAATTCAAAATTTCCTGTGCTCGAAAGAAGCTTGTAGTAGGAAGATCTTCCTTCTAACCATCCTTCACCGGCAACCTTTAGTTCAACGATTCCGTATGAGTCTTTTCTGAAGCCAGGTAGCTCGTTAACGGCAACGTCAATTTGCTGTCCTGCAGAAATTTGCTTGCTAGTTGCAGGAAATCGAGAACCGTCTTGTCCAATAATAGTTATTGTGACATCAACTGGTTGATCATTGTCAGCATTAGCTAGTTCTAGGTAGTTGAATATATTTATGAAACCATTCCATAAGACGTAACGGGTCTCTCCCTGTATTGTTCTCGAGCTACCTGGATCCATTTGGTTGGTTTCATGTAGGATTTCATCAATGTTTGCTGAACCGTCGCCATCAGAGTCTGAGTAGTCAGCGGTGAAATTTTCAACTCGAAACTTGACAGTTTCTTCAAGAACCTGCTCAAGGGTAACTTTTATACCCAACTTTTCGCTATAGAAACTCTCTCCTACCGAAAGTGTTGAGAGAAGAAGTGATCCATCAATATCCCCATGGATGCTAAGCTTGTTAATAAAATTGTCACCTATGAGGTTATAAGGTCTTGAAGGGGTTCTGTAAGAAAAATATA
Organism: uncultured bacterium; assembly: GCA_938003565.1. GTDB lineage: Bacteria > Bdellovibrionota_C > UBA2361 > SZUA-149 > CALKYB01 > CALKYB01. The sequence goes on along the minus strand of CALKYB010000060.1, from coordinate 1,693 downwards.
GAGATTCAGTTTTGCCGTTCCAAACAACCAATTTAGGAGCAGCAGATTCAGTTGATTCCGTATCTGAAGAGGAAACAGAGAATTCACCTAAGGTGCTAGTTTGAACTACTTCGCCGGTACTCTCTGCGATCCATCCAGCGAAATAGCTTTGAGGGGCGTTAAAGGACGTAAGTCGGTTAGTAAAACCCATGCCGCATGAGAAATCACCATATTCAGAGTAGGCAGATTCGAACCGACTTCTCTCAACATCGCTGCTAGAGTGGTACAATCCGAAATTATGGCCATACTCGTGTGTGAAAGTTCCGAGGTTTGAACAGTCAGCAATGTAGCTTTCGCAGCGACCGTTTTCTCCATTTGCACAGGAGAGTGCAGCGAGTCCACCCCAACCACAACCCATATGTGGAACAATGTAGGTTACCAGATCATAGGAATCCAAATCGACGCCCGATTCGATAGCCTTTTGAGCTATCTCTTCGCCTACTGAGTCAATTCCGTAGCAAAACTCTAAAGGTTCTCTGTCTATGACAAATGGACCAAATATATCAACCTTTTTTTCTTCATCACCGTCAGAATCAAAGTTTAACTTAACTTTACCCTTCGTACTGAATAAAACATGTTCTTGGACTGTAGGCTCTGTGCTTACTATAGTTAAACTACCTTTCTCTTCAATTTTTGGAGTTAGAAGTTCAGCAAGTTCAGTTTCAGTACATTGAGGTTTGGCCGCACCGACTTGGACTATAAGTGTTGCGACTTTCAGCTCTCCAGCAACTGGAACGGGTTGTTTCTTTTCAGCTAGGGTGAGTCTGGTTGAACGAGTTGATTTATTGCTGAGCAAGGTTGGTTTGTTGTGAGGGCGAAACTCTTTATGGTTCCGGTGATGCCCATATAAACCACATGGAGCCTTTTCAATATCGGGAAGGATTTCAGTCGAGTTCTCCGCTACTACTGGTGTTGCCAAGAATATTGCTAGGACCAAGGGATTGATTGCTCTAAACATTTTTAACCTCAAAAACTGCTAACCGATTGATATTTATATGTAAATCTATTTATCAGGAGTTTGAGTTACACCTGAGTATCAATAAGTCTTGGGTTTGGAGGGGTTTGCTTCTAAATGATTTTCAAGGATGGCTGATGAACGAGTCTTTTGTTCTATTTCAGACAGATTTAAACTCTACCACCCGGTGAGCTAAGTTTTTAACCGATGTTTTATGGCTTATGGCCAGAATGGAGATTTGAGGGAAACTATCTCTAATTCTCTGAAATATTCTACGTTCCATGTCAATATCAAGGCCACTTGTTGCTTCGTCGAGAATAAGAATTGGTCTTTGAAGCAGTAGTGCTTGTGAGATCAGGAGTCTTTGCTTTTCTCCCCCTGAGAGCTTGAGTCCATTTTCCCCAGGGAGAGCATCTAAGTCAGCAATTCTATCGTTTAGCTCAACTATTTCTAGGCAAGTCTGAATTGATTCATCGCAGAGTTGCCCTAAGCCAAAAGTTAGATTGTCTCGAATCGAACTTCCTAAGAGAGTAATCTGTTGGGGCACGTAAGAAATCAAATTTCGCCTTAGAGCTGGGTTAACCTGTTTCCGACCATTTAGTATCAACTCTCCTGAGTCTGGTTCTAATAGTCCAGCAAGAATGTCAGCTAGTGTTGATTTTCCTGAACCGGATTTGCCATGTAAAACGACTATTTCTT
>CALKYB010000059.1 GCA_938003565.1 uncultured bacterium | reverse complement strand
TCCACTGAACAAGTTTGAGGATGTCTTTCTCAAAGCGGTTCACGAAAGTGTCGAAACCCGAGATCGTGAATACGGAGCATTCGAATTAATCAAGCGAGGCAAAACAGGTCTACAGGATGCTATCACTAAGTACAAGGAATTGGGTGCAACCTCTCTGGAAAGTGTATCCGATGAGCGAGTTGGAACTGAACCGGTAGTGATGAGAGGTGATATCGGTATCTTATTTCAAGATCCTCCCGAGGGTTTTGGACGCTTCGCGTTTATCACGCAAATGAACTTTGCGACTACTTTGGGCACTCTCCTTCCGAAGCTACCTATCGGAAAGACCATGAGTTTTGATACGAAACTTACTGAACAAGAAATGTTTCTGGCCGAGTCAAGAGCATCGAGAGTTGCCGACTGCGGACTGTCAGTTTCAACTCCTCCAGCAGATCTACTTGCTTTCACAAGCCACTCCGATGGCCTCGGGGGACCATCGCCCTGGAACAGAAAAACGTTCACGCGTGGATTTGGATCATCGCTCACAAAATCGGTGACCTAAGAGTAAACAACTCTCACTTTTCGCTAAATCCTATCGGCTGACCCGATAGGATTTAAATGGTTTATAAAGATCAATGCAGCTACAAAACCCAAGTCTCCGCTTCTCTACAGAATAAAGACAACCCACTCTTCGGGTAGCCATCAATAGCTGAACCTATAAAAATATGTTACAAATCGAGGACCTCTTTAGATAGACCGGTAAATAAATTAAAAAAAGACATTAAAAAAAGACATTTACAAAATTGAAATATTTTAAACATATACTCCTTTCTCTTTTCTTAGCACTAGCGATAGGCACTGTTCTTCAAAATTCTTACGCGCAATCACAACTCCCAAAATTCAATATTAGCGATTTAGAATATCGCGGTGCATTTCGCCTTAGTGCAAATCAATTTGGAAACTCTAGCCTCAACTACTCTGAAGGCCCGATTTACTTTAGCGCTAAACGCAACTCGATATTTATTGTTGGCCATGCTCACGACCAGGCGATTGCAGAGTTTCCGGTTCCAGCTCTTGTAAAAAGTACGGATCTAGCTGCTCTGAATATTGTCAACTCCACTAAACAAAACTTCAGCTCAGTCCTTAACAGAGCTAGCGCCGGTAATGCCCAGAAGCTAGACCGAATCGGAGGGCTAGCTGAAATTGATGGAAAATTATTCGTAAATACTTATGAATACTATGACGCGCCCGCAGACAATACTAAATCGCTATTACGCATTGAAAACCCAAATAACATAGAGACTTCAGCCGTTACTGGATACTTTAGCGTTGATGGTGGTCCAGGACATACCGCAGGGTGGATTTCGCCTGTGCCTGAGAACTACCAAGCCGCTCTTGGAGGAACTCATATCACCGGTTTCTCAAGTGGGGTGCCAATTATCTCCCGAACCAGTGTCGGTCCATCTGCTTTTGCTTTTGTTCCAAGTTTAATTGGCAACTCTACCGTAGCATCTGTTCCTAGCGCGAAATTACTGGACTTTAGCCTTGAACAACCCCTAGCTTCAGACCTCTCAAATACTTCACGAACCAATAAAATTTGGACCCATTTAAGCCGAGCTACATACGGTTTTATTGTTCCTGGCAGTAGTTCCTACCTAACAATTGGCTACAGTGGTGGGCACGAGAGTGGAGTTTGTTATAAGTGCACTCAGTCAGACGGCAATCTCTGTGGTGGATACTGCGCACCGGATGCAAACGACTACAGTAGTTTTTTCTGGTTATGGAACATGGAAGATCTAGTCAAAGTTAAAGCTGGACAAATTTCTGCCCACAGTGTGCGACCCTACAGTTTTGGTAAATTTGAGCTTCCTATCCCAGCAAGAGAAATTGGGGGAGCTAGCTTCGATCCGAAAAGTGGTCAACTATTCCTAAGCCTTCAAGCCGCCGATCGTCTTCAAGGTGAGTACAGCAACCCTCCTGTAATAGCGGTATTTAAGGTAGGTCAAAAAAGAAAACCCAATCCACCCACTGGTTTGCGCCTGAGAAAAAGAAGTTCCTAGCGCAAAGATGTTGGAATTAAAAAATCACGTCCCCTCGATCGTAGCAACCAAGCATGAGTGCCCTCTTTCTGAGGCGATTCAACCCGAACTACACCATTTTTATTTACCCCAACATAACCATTGAGGTATTCAGTAAAGCTACTTCGAGGGCCAACGACTCTAGAAAAACTTTGACCATCCAAATCAAAGAAAAAACTTACTTCACTAGTTGAAGTGTTAGCAAACGTCAGCCAGGAGTTCTGGTCAATAAAAGTATTGAAATTGCCTCTAACCTTTGATGAAAAGTTAGTCGAACCTGGGATTGCATAAACATAATCAATATTTCCATCCGCAGCTCGGGCATAAAACATAGCCACAGCTAGAAGTGAGCTTGGATCAGAACTTCGAACTAAGGCAACCCCCTCTCGACCTTGACCAATGATCTCATCCGCTATTAGATGAAATGACGCTTTAGGGGCTAAAGTGATAATCTGATTAAAATTTCCTGGCGCCGGGATATCGATTTCGACTTCTACAACAGACTCCGACACATTGACTATTTCAACTATCGAAGATCGGTCAACTGTGTTCAGAGGCACAACTAGTTCTTCGCTAGTTCCTTTCAATCCCTCCAACTGAACGGCCGAATTAAAACTATTGACCTCTCCAGGGTTATCATACAAATAGCGGACATTTCTTAGTATAAAAGGAATGTTTAAACTATTTCCCCCAGGGACCCATTGAACCAGCCCAACTATCGATGCTCCAAATTTATGCGCAGATGTGTCAATTCTTCTACCAGCTGCGATCGACATTGCCTCGGTCGCAATCTCATTGCCCCCCTGATCAAAAAAAACAAGCTTCCCGGTGGCATCAACATCACCAAGATTAGTGATTTGAATCCAGTTAGCTGACAAAAAGTTAAGATTACCCGGGTGAAAGGTGTTAAACGGAATCCACTGCCTACCAAATTTTCCATTAGTCATCGGCATCGGAAATCCGAACTGATATCCTCCACTCTCGTCTGGCTTATAATAAACCATGCGTCCGTCAAGATCTCCAGGTAGTCCATCCTGAGTGGAGCAAACTTTACCGTAACTATTGACAGTAAAACCTTCAATTTCATGAACTGGAACATCATACTGTCCACCTGGAGCCAGAGTAAAACTTTTGGTACCAGTCGGAATCCCTTCAAAACTAAACAAAGTTGTAGTCACATTGACCGGCTTAAGAGAACTGTTGGAGTGCTCAAAAAAATTCCACATTCCCCCAAGAAAGCCATTCCATTCAGCGCAGGTAGTCTCTCGGAGTCGAAGTTTAAAATCTCCCCCATCTAAGGGATTGGTGCCGTCAGAAAACTCCTGCCCATCAAGAACACCGTCTTGATCCGTATCCGCAACTTGAGCACTAGTTCCATTCTCTGCCTCAAATACGTCACTCAGCCCATCTCCGTCATCATCACTGTCTATAGAGTTAACTATCCCATCACCGTCAATATCACTGGGATCAAACTCCACTATCTCCGGGTCCACGAGTAATTCCTGAGAAAGATCACTCTCTATACCTTCTCTACTTATTGCCTTTAGTGAAAAGTAATGACTAATCTTGGGGTTCAATCCAATAACAGTATAATGATTGGTAGAACCCAAGGCTAAGGAAACAGGATAATTACCGGGAGAGGTTCCGTAGTAAAGTCTATAACCACCAACCTCACTTAAAACTGAACCATCATCGTATTCCCGAGGGGGATCCCACTCAAGAGTTAGGTCAACAGCAAAAACCGGACGAATTAAAAATAGGCTAAGAGCTAATACTCTTATGACTACCATCACAGAATGGGGCCTTCTCTGTTCGTTTGCAATTACATAAGTAAACAGTTTCTGTTTTCTCTGCCGTAAATACAAGTGGTACGAAATCACTTCCCTTATGAGCTCCATCACAGAATGGCTGAGTCAAGCTATGACCACAGGTACAAAAAACATACTTCTTTCCTTCTTCAACCTCTACCTTTGCAGGACTCGTAGAGGCAACTTTCGCATCTGACATAATTTCTCCAGTGAGTTAAAAATGTTCAAGAATCTACTATACACTAAATTCAACAAAATACCCATCCTGAAATAAATTACGCCTTAAACTCACCCACCATCAAGCAGGTATGAGCGGTTCACTAGCGCTACCATTGATCCAAAGAAATTTCTGCCCTATGGGATCAAAACTGACCTCTTCCACAGAAAAATCTGGATTGGATGGTCCGAGGCTGATAGAATCGCCTATTATTACTCTTTACCAAGGTCAAACTATGTTCAATAAAAGATTGTCCATTTTCTTAGCTGCCTCCCTGCTAGCCGTTTTCACCCTGAGCGCTTGTTCGAGCCGTATAGACGGACCGAGCTCATGTACTCGAAAGAAAAGTGAATGCTCCGCCTGGAAAAGTAAGAAAAAGAGCAAGTATAAATCTTGTTCATCTTGTGGGGACCAACACTGCCCTTCAAAAACCTGCGACTCAGGATCTAAAAAAGGAGAATATCCAACTTGCGGAGAATGCAAGTCCAAACATTGCCCGGATAAAAGCTGCTCCAAATAAACTAGATGGCCTACTGCCACAATTTAAGTAGTAGGCCACATTTCCTACCCTGCTAGCCCCTAGAATGAAATTCATAACCTTAATTTCAATACTTCTTTTCCCAACAAAGGATGTCTACGCTCACGGCATGTCCGAATCGGATAAGGCTAAAATTGTTGAAGCCGGCTACTTGGAATATGTGGAGCTGGGTGCAACTCACATGCTTACCGGCTATGACCATCTTTTATTCTTGTTTGGCGTCCTTTTTTTTCTATATAAATTTAGTGACATCCTAAAATTCATTACTGCCTTCACCCTTGGACACTCCCTAACTCTAATTCTAGCAACGATTTTGGGAATCAAAGCTAACTACTTTTTAATAGATGCCGTTATTGCGCTAACCGTTTGTTATAAAGGCTTCGACAATCTAGAAGGCTTTGAGAAGTACCTCGGTATTAAATCTCCAAACTTACTGGCCATGGTTTTCTACTTTGGCCTAATACACGGTTTTGGACTTTCAACCCGTCTCCAACAACTCCCTCTTCCAAAAGAAGGACTGATAGGCCGAATTCTTAGTTTCAACCTTGGTGTTGAATTGGGTCAAATTGCCGCTCTCAGTGCAATGCTCCTTCTCCTTGCAGGGTGGAGAAAAAGAGATTCTTTTAAAACATTCAGCAAAGCCTCTAACTGTTTGTTGGTGTTTTTAGGGGGACTATTATTTATTATGCAGCTACACGGATATTCTCACTCCAGATATTCGGATGAATTTCCACTAAACAAGGATGACCACTTTCATGCCCATGAAGAAATGAAAAAAACTCCAGAGACTTCGGCTCTTAGAGACTACCCTAAAAAATTTGAATTAAATCCTAGTGTTCACTCTCATGCTGACGGGGAACCTCACTCACATTAAAATAGGACCTTTTTATTATGAACTATAGTTCTTCCAGTTTACCCTTCTCTGTTTTTCTTTTATTGGCAATTGCGCTACCCACTAGCGCTTTGGCTGGCCCTGGACACCACCATGATCATGATCATTCCAAGAAACATTCACATAATCATAAGACTACTCCACCCAAGAAGCTAGACACCCAAGGCCTAATTGCAGCAGCCTCAAAAGGAGTTGCAACATTGGTCAAAGGAAAAAATTTAGTAGAAGGGCAGCCCTTAGGCGCTCTATGGGCAGAGACTCCAGAAGAATCTAAAACTGTAAGTAAAACTGGGCCGGGATTTTCAATCATCAGATTTAGAAATAAAGACAAGTCACTTTTCGTTTTGGTCTCTGATAACGGTGAAATTTATGATGCAAATTTTAGCGGCAAATTTGAAGACTTAAAAAAGTAGAACTATTTGCTCTCTCACTAATAACCCAAATATAGGCGTCAGGTATACTGAAACCACTATAAATTTCGGTTAAATATTGACCTCTCAGACTCAGGTTTCAGTATATCCGAGCGTGAGCGAGGTAGCCAACACATATACCCAGCCAAAGAATACTGTGAAGCGAAGCTTCGCAAGAAAAGACAGAAAACGCTGGTTTCTCAGGATAATATGATTTTATAGCCAAGACCTGCGGTCTTGTAGTCATAAATGGGTTTCAGTATATAATTTACTGGCAGTGCTAGCGCACTGCTATACCCCGGGGTGAAGATTATTTATAAATGCCGAAGTTTATAGTGGGCGGGGTATATACCCATACTCAAATATGGAGGAGAAGCGCTATAAGGACCTCTTTAAACACAAGATCGAAACTCCAACCAGCTCAGCAGCCCTAACTCACTGAAATTACCCCTAATATTTAAACCAACTG
>CALKYB010000058.1 GCA_938003565.1 uncultured bacterium | reverse complement strand
AAAATTTATCTCGAGATCTTTTATCCTTGGTTATCCCCAATGTCGAAAACGATATTAGGGATAACCACTAAGGAAAACTAAGATGCAACAAACATTGATATACCTCGCCACACAAGATGCGGCAAAAACAACCGCAATGCTCAAAAAAATAAAAGAGGAAGAACGGACTCTATTCTACTACTGCGTTAGCGGTGGAGGGGAGACTAGCAACTTGTTGCAAGTTGCCTTAATCCTAACCTACAACACCATGGGCAATGAAAAAGCTCGTGTCAATAAAGACTTAGTAGCTGCCACGGCGATGCACACCACAGAGCAAATCTCCCAAAGACTAATAAAGGAACTGGGGCTGGATTCTGCTACTTTGGGACTCGGAGGATATATCGAGACTACACTTGTGACGGCTCCTAAATCTCTCGAAGACTTAGTAACCCAATTGACTTAGTAGACCGATCATAAACCTAAAGGTTAACTAAAACGATCTCTCTCTAATCACAAAAAAGTATATTTTGTGATCTCTGGCGGACAAAATAGCCTTAGACCAATTCCTCCGAACCCAATTCCTTGATTAACATAAATCGCTTTTTCTCCAGAGTTATTACATGGTCTAGCATAGCTCAAACCAGCTATATGATCTCTTTGCTTGGTTCTGCTTATTGGTGGCGGAAAGTAAGGTAGCTTGATCTGCCCACCATGTGTATGGCCACAAGCGATTAAATCAAACTTGCCCAAGAGTTGGCTATCTTTATCCAAAACAATGTCAGGATTATGACTTAGAAGCATTTGAAATACGGCTTCTTTCTTAAGATCTCGAACAACTTTTTCTAAGTCAGGCTTACCGTTTTTATAATCATCAACACCCGAAAGCCCTAAACCATTGGGGAGCAGAAGAGTTTCGTTATTTATCCAAGACAAATAAGGCTCCAGCTGCCTTCGAATACTACCCAAACCTTCGTGATGATCATGGTTCCCATATACTCCAAAGATCTCTCGCTCAACTTTTAGCTTAGCTAATATTTCACCTAACTCCTTAGCGGCAGCTCTAACAAGGCGCCGTAGCTGACGAATCCCTGCAAGCTTAACCCCAAACCTTGGAGCCAAAAAATGGCGTAAACCGATATGACTGAGTTGAATAAAATCACCAGTCAAAACAGCGTAGGTCGGATCTAGTGAGTTAGCCACTGCAACAGCACTTTTGAGATGATCAGCGCTAGTTGCGGGGCCAAAATGAAAATCGCTTAACTGAAGAATTGATATACCGTGCAATGAATCTGAAGTTCCACGAATTCGCACACTAGAGATTAGAAACCCTCCACGCTTCTCTCTAAAAACTTCGAAGGAAAGTAAATCACTTTTCTTCATCAATGTTTCAACAGCCTTCTCAACTTTTTTCCATACAAATAACAATCAGTCGAATGATCGTTTCTCATTCCAATCGCTTGCATAAATGCAAAAATAATTGTCGACCCCACAAACTTAAATCCTCTAGCTTTAAGATCTTTAGAAATTCTATCACTCAGTTCATTATTGGAGAGGTAATCAGAAGTAGACTGGGGGCTTCCATACTCAGTTTGAAAATCAGAAAAACCCCAAATATAACAGTCAAAGCTTCCAAACTCTTTTTGTACCTCGAGAAACAATTTGGCATTTCTAACAGTAGATTCTATTTTCAACCGATTTCGAATCAAACCGGTGTCTTGTAAAAGACTGTCAACTTTCTTCTCACTATACCTAGCTACCTTTCTAGGATCGAATCCAGAGAAACGCTCTATATATCGCTCTCGCTTATTAAGAACCGTCTCCCAACTCAACCCCGCTTGTGCCCCTTCAAGCGTTAGACATTCAAAAAGCTTAACATCATCATGCTCTGGCCTACCCCATTGCCGATCGTGATATTCAACATAAAGAGGGTTTGATAGTTTAAGCCAAGGACAGCGTCTCTTCTCTCTGCGCATAGATAGGGACTAAATTAAATGAGGCAAAATAAATGTAAACAAGACTCCAAGGACATAAAACAACCAAGAGAATATGTAGATCCATGTACTAAAACGTTTTGTCCTGCTGCAAGCTAACCTCACGCTCATATCCACTGGACAAGCTCGGTTTTTCACTTTCCACCTAACAACACCACTAAGCAGGAGCATGAAACCAGCAAAACCAAACACAGCAATTTTTTGGCGAAGGATCCAGACTAAAGCGGGAGCACTCGCAAATAAACTCGCCACAACACTTCCGGCCCCAATAGCCACTAAAAGAGCAGGCAAGGCACAACAAACTAAAGTTCCAGCTGAAAAAAAGAGTGTAAGGAAATCTAAGGACGAGGGTTTCGCATCGACGGCCTCAGTTTTGAGTATTTCGCCGCTATCAGTTTTGGACTCACCTAGTTCGGACACTGAGGTCTTAGAACCAACCATCATCTACTTAGAGGATTTACCTCTATCAATTTTAACAACACTTAGGCCATTGTCGTTAATTATTTTCCTGATATCCTTATCGCTAATCTCAGCGCCAGCAGTTAAATCGATTGAAACTACGCTACTATCCATATCAACAGAAATATTTAGCACTTGCTCTTTCTTATTCTTTTTAAAACTTTTCTCAAGTCCCCGCGCACAGAACTCGCAAACTAAGCCACTCACCTCAATAGATAAAGTATCAGCGCCACTTTTCGCGGTTTGATCTGCCAGAGAATCAGCTCTCACGGCTGGCCCTTCAGCTAAGCTTGGGGCTGAAAAAGCCAATACACTAAGCAATAAGACTAATATATTCAGTGGGCAATTCCTCATTGCATATTTCATTCTAAACTCTCTCAAAATATAAGCTCAACTAGCTAGTATCTTACTACAAAATTAAACATAAAGTCTCGCTCGAAACTATAACCAATCTCCATCAAATACTCAGATTTGAACATTCGAAGCATAGGGCTTAAAATAAATTCCCGGCTCTCATCTTCCTCATGAGGATGATGCTCAGCTTGCAGCATGATCCAAGTATGAAGTGACCCATAGTCCCCAACATATGGGGCAACCCCAAGACGCATCATTTGATGCATCGAGGTTTGATCGCTAAAACCCTCATAACGACCAGCAATGGAATAGGATGAATAGTACTTCCGACTCTCCCAGTCTCCAGAAAATCCAATCTGTCCACTAGGCTCCAATTTTCCTCCCCAACCACTGGCACCCGCTTGAGATTTCAAATAAAGATTTCTCTGAGAGCCCTTTCTATTCTTCCTAAGCAATAGACGATTTAGCTGTAAACTTATTTCATCCTCATCATCTTCTCTGAAGTGCTCATAAACGACCCCAACTGAGTAATTCTTCGTAGGAGAATAATGTAAATGGGCTCGATGCTTCTCCCAGTTATTTCGGGTCATCAAAGTCCAACCATCTGGATAAGAAACCGGCCTAGCGTGGAGCAGACTAGGAAAAAGTAACATTGCAACTAGCAAAAACACTTTATTCATAAAAATCACTCGACATTTACTTTTCAATAGAAAATAAGGGCCGTTTTATACCAGCCTAAATTAGCTAGCGCGAGCCACTTTCTTAGAAATACCCGCTTCGGCAAACTGCATGGTATGAAGCTTATGGTAGACCCCCGCAGTAGCCAGCAATTCTTCATGCTTACCAACCTCAACTATCTTGCCATCCTCAACAACTGCAATTTGATCAGCTGAGCGAATGGTAGCCAATCTATGAGCGATAACAACAGTAGTTCGACCGTTCATGAGCCTCTCGATAGCCTGCTGAACATGATGCTCAGACTCGCTATCCAAAGCAGCTGTCGCCTCATCTAAAACCAATATTGGAGCATTTTTCAGCAGAGCTCGAGCAATAGCTAACCTGGCTCTTTGTCCACCCGAGAGTGTCAAGCCCTGCTCTCCAATTACTGTTTTATAACCCTGAGGCATTTTATCGATGAAAGAGTGAGCATTGGCCGCTTTTGCAGCTTCCATTATTTGCTCTTCTGAGGCGGACTGGTCACCAAAAGCAATATTGTTATGAACCGAATCGTTAAACAAGAAGGTATTCTGATCAACTACAGAAATAGACTCTCTCAATGAAGAAATCGTAACATGCTTAATGTCCGTACTAGAAATAAGAATCTCCCCTTCAGTGGGATCGTAAAAGCGAGGCAGTAAGTTAGCTAAAGTCGACTTTCCACCCCCACTCGGCCCCACCAGTGCTAAAGTTTCCCCAGCTTTAACACTTAAGTTAACACCATCAATAGAAAAACTAGTTTTACCATCCAGATCATTTACCTCAGAAACAACCATCTGATCTGTATCGCCATATCTAAAACTAACATTGCGAAACTCGATGTCAGGTTGTCTAGTCTGAAGACTAATGGCATTGGGAATCTCCTGAATATCTGGCTCTTGATCAAGTATCTCAAATATTCTTTCCGCAGCTGCAAGCCCAGTCTGTATGGAGTTGTTAACCCGCCCCAATTTCTTAGCGGGTTCGTACATCAGAAACAAAGCCACTAAAAAGGCCATAAACTGCCCTTGAGTCCTACTCCCACTTATTACAGTTGAACCTCCATAAAAAAGCACCGCTGCAATTGCTATGCTAGCCAAAGCCTCGTTAGTCGGACCAGACAAAGCCCCGTAGCGCTCGGCTTTTTTTAGAGTCTTAGTGAGTAAAGAGTTCTCATTAGCAAAACGTTTTTGAATAAAGCCCTGTAGGTTAAACGCTTGAATTACCTTGTAGCCAGTTATTGTTTCTTGAAGATTGCTAGTCAAACCACCAAATTGATCCTGACCAACCCTACTATGGGTTCGAACTCTCCTACCAAATTTAACAATTGGAATGGTAGCTATGGGAAATAGAACCAAAGAAAATAGCCCAAGAGTTGGATCTAAGTATATAGCTGAAAAAACTAAAGCAATAATTCTGATAGTATCTCTAAGCAGAGCACTGGAGCCATCGGCCAGAGCGGTTCTCACTAGAAGAGTATCGTTCGTCATACGAGCGATTAGATTTCCGGTTCTCTTTGAATTAAAGAATCTCGGAGACAAGTCCAAGAGCTTTCGATTGATATCGTCCCTGATATCTTGAATAATAGAGAGTCCCACCGAAGCGGAAAGATACTGCTGGGCAAAACCAACTGCAGCGCGAAAAATTGAAAAAACAACCAAAAAGCCAGGTATCAAATAAAGCATCGTAACATCCCGCTCCCCGAAAATCTTATCGAGAATATGCTTTAGCATGAAAGGAATGACACCATCAGTAGCTCCATAAAAAGCCATTGCGATAATCGCGAAAATAAACTTTTTTTTGTGAGGCTCAAGATACTTAAAAAGTCGACGCGCGATAGCCCAACTCGAGGGCTTCCGCGGTGCACCAACAGTTTCTTTAGAAACTTCGCTAACCATTAACTTCTCCACAACCAGCCAATTCTAGGGCAATCGATGCAGCACGAGTAGCAGCTGAATTACCCGCCCTAGGCAATCTATCAACTGAAAGTTGCTCAGCAACTTCTGACAAGTAGTTCTTTACCAGTTGGCGATAATCTGATGAATCAAAATACTTTTCAACGTTCTTATATATTCGGTCAGCCGTAACCTCCTCCTGTAAAAGTTCTGGCACAATCTTCTTACCGGCAATTATATTTGGCATCGCAAAAGACTTTACACCCTTTACCAAATTCTTCGCTATAAAATAACTCATACCGGAAAGTTTATAGATCACAACCATCGGACACTTAGCGATGGCAGCCTCTACCGTAACTGTTCCCGAGGCAACTATAGCCGCATCTACATTTCTCAATACCTCAGAAGCCTGACCATCAACTAAAACTACACCCTGCTGACCCCCTACTAAACTTTCCAACCATCCTCGGTCTAGAGAAGTTGCAACGGGCAGAATAGCCCTTATATCAGGATACCTTTTCTGTAAGAGCTCAAAACTCTCGAGCATAACTGGCAAAAGGTTAGAAATCTCAGCTTTCCGACTACCAGGCAATAAACCAAGTAGTTTCGAATCAGAACTAAGTCCTAGACTTGAGAGGAAATCGCCGGAGCCCTTCTCTACTTCGGCACAACTATCGAGAAAAGGATGGCCCACATACTCTGCATCAACACCATGTTCCTTAAAATACTTCTCCTCAAACGGAAAAATTGGTGCCACTTTATCTACATACTTTTGCACCGTCTTAATGCGACCTTGTCGCCAAGCCCAAATGGTGGGAGTAATAAAATGAAATACCTTTATATTACTTCCAAAGCGACGCTTAAGTCCCTTAGCTAAAAAGTAGTTAAAGTCTGGAAAATCCACCAAAATCAAAACATCGGGCTTTCTCTCGGCGGCTACCCGTTTGAGCTTGTTCAATGCCCCAATTAGGTCTCCAAGCTTAAACAACACTTCACTAAAACCCATTACTGAAGCCGCCTCCTCTGAGTCAACCACGGTCTCAATCCCAGCTGCTCTCAAAGAGGATCCACCCATTCCAAAAATTTCTGCATTTGGTTGTTGCCGCAGCAACTCCTTCGCAAGATTTGCAGCATGTAGATCGCTACTCGCTTCACCAGCTGATATCATAAAGCAGGGCTTCTTTGCGCCGGTAGCCAACGGGGAGTCTGATGTTTGACTTTTTAATACTGATTTCAAATTCTACCTATCAAAGAGGGAGCTCTGGGCCTGTTTAATAAGACTCCAATCCTACACTAATTTAGCAATTTATAACACGACCTCTGTTCTATAAAGCAGAGAAGGCGCATTACTTTACTATGATTTAGCGTTGCTGCAAATTTACAGCTCGATCGTCAACATAATATAAACTATAGATAGTCCAAGAATCTTTCTAATTTTCATCAACTTATCTCAGCAGAGCCAAACATGCTTAAAAAACTATTCTTTTTTCTTTTCGCCCTTGGCCTTCTAATAGGAATTGGTATCGCAATACTAATTTTTAGCCTGAACCCCATCTTAGCCAAGTTCAAGCCTCAGATAAACGAAAAGATCTCGGAAGCCGTCGGGCAAGAAGTCCGACTGGGAGATGTTTCGGCACAGTTGTTCCCGAGTATTGGAGTAGTCGTCAGCGACATCAGCGCAGGATCAGGCTCTGAGCGATCAACAATCAACAAGCTAGTTCTCAAAGCAGGAATCGGTGATATGTTCTCAGGAAACATATCTGTTTCTCAGTTTGAACTAGACAGTGGAAAAATCCATTTACAACGCGATGCCAACGGAGCTCTCAAGGTTGCCGGTTTAGAAATCGGCAAAAGTAAAAATGACACTGAGAATATTCACGCCGAGGATAGCAATCCCGACAACAGTCAACCCACACCTCAAAAAGAATCTGTTACCTCCAACGACACAAAGCTAGAGTTTCAACTTAAAAAGGCAATTTTTAAAGACTTAAATGTTTTCTTTCAAGATAAAGCAGCCAAACCGGTTCAGAACTTGCAGCTTGAAGACTTTAATGCCGAAGTTAGAGACATTGATTTGTCTGGAAAAGGAAATTTCGACGCAAGGTTTTCATTTCTTGGGAAAACTAAGGAAAATTTCAAACTCTCGGGCAAACTAGAAGGAATCCCCCAAGGCAGCTTTTTACCCAACGGAAATTCGAAACTAAAAATCGAATCTATCAACCTCGGTAGACTTAACAAAATCTTGATGGCTTATGGAAAGAAACCAGCTAATTTGAGCCTAGATAAAGACATTTCTCTTGACCTAGATTCAACATTTAGCGAGGGCACACCTTCTCTAAAGCTAAGCGTAGACGGAACTGCTTCTGATATATCTTTTGATAAAAGCTTCAAAAAACCTGCGGGAGAGAAATTCGCTCTCTCTTTAGATTCGAATATAGGTCTCGGCTCCAAACCTAGTGTTGATGTACAAGCCTTAGACCTCAGCTTAGGAAACATAAAACTAAAAGGCTCTGCTCGAATCAAAAACTCCTCAGCTGAAAATTTGAAATTAAAATCCAATTCTTTGCCTCTATCCGAATTGCAAAAATTTGTTCCCTTACTGGCTGCTTTTAAACTGGGCGGATCTACTGACTTTGATCTGGATATCAATCCTGGCACTAAAGATAAGCCGCATACAATCAAGGGAGATGGCAAGTTAAACAACATATCTTTGTCCTCGGATGTTGGTGGCAATGAACTGTCTGTTAAAAACTTAAATGGCTTGCTTAATTTCAATGGAGATAGCCTATCAACGAAATCTCTTACACTTGACACAATGGACCACTCCTTTGATGTTGATGCTACTGTGAAGAACTTTAAGTCTCCATCCGCTAAATTCGCTCTAACCAGTGAAAAACTTGAGTTAGGTAAGATTCTCGCTGGCTTAGGCAAACCTAATCCAAATTTGGAAGAATCTTTCATTAGCAACCTAAGTTTGAGTGGAAACTATGGAGTTAAGAGCGAATCTGGAAAGGTCTTACTTACTGCGGGCAAATCTAGTGTTAGTAAAGTACCAATAGATTCCATTAACTTGAAGGCCGATATTAGCCCTAAGCTAATTAAAATTGCACCGTCTAGTATCAAACCATTTGGTGGGAAATTGGATCTATTCGGTAGTTTAAGTAGAAATAACAATCCGGTTATTCAGGCCAACATTAATGGTTCAAATTTTGACTCCGCTGTCATTGCTTCGACTTTCATGCCGGACTCTAAACTCTCCCTTTCGGGGATCATCGAATCGATTACCGCAAGCCTTTCAACACGAACAGATGATTTAATTCCTGCTGCCTCTGGTTCCCTCAAGGCTAATGTAGGTAAAGGAGAAATTGTAGGAATAAACATTCTGGGAGAAAGCTTGGCTGGGATATCAGGACTTCCGGGCCTTGGATCTAAATTAGCCAAATATGTTCCTGAGGAGAACCAAGCTATTCTTAAAGCGAAGAATACCGCCTTCAATTCCCTCAAATTTGAGTCGAACCTAGAGAAGGGAAAATTAAAGTTGCGTACTTTCTCACTTAATCACGATCTATATATTTTAGATGGAGACGGTTTTATTGGACTGGTCGACGGTAGTAAACGCATTCAAGCTCGATTAAGACTAACAGCTAAAATGGCTGAAAGCATGGTGGAGAGAAAGCCAAAACTTAGACTAATACAAGACAGAGATGGAGGGATAGTAGTTCCGATCCTCATAAAGGCTAGCGCCGGTGGTAGAACCCTAGTACTCCCCGACACAAAAGATTTGATTCGACGGGCTGGACGAAACACAGCAAAAGATGCTCTTAGCAAAGAACTCGAAAAAGTTGCTCCTGGTTTGTGTGGAGCTGCCGATGCGCTGGATGGATTGTTTGGCGGAAAGCGCTCTAAACGAGAACCTTCTTCTGGCGAAAGCAATACGAGGAGAAACAACGACTCCGCAAATGACTTAGGCAAAGCTATAGAGGGAGCCGCAGGTAAAGCACTTCAAGGTATTTTCGGAAGGTAGTAATTCCTTTGTAAACATTTGCTCTAAGGCTTTAGCGATTCAACTGAACCACCTCGAGATACTAAGACCTCGTTACTTAGACCTACAAATAGTCCATTTTCAACTACCCCAGTTATGGAATTAATAATGTCTTCGTGTTGTTCAGACAAACCCGGCAATCTAATATCCAGGATATGGTTAGCTTTGTCAGTTAACAAGGGTTCCTTGGGGGACTTGCTCTGGCGAAGAGTAATTTCATTTACTCCAAGCTTTAAGAGCTCAGATTCGACGTAAGTTCTTGATTCTGGAATTATTTCCACCGGCAAAAGAAACTTTTGGCCAAGATTTTCGACGATCTTTTCTTCTGTAACAATAACGGTCAATCCTCCAGCCAACTTAGCGACAATCTTCTCCATCAAATGACAGCCACCTCCTCCCTTAATCAAATTAAGGTCAGCGTCCACTTCATCTGCTCCATCAAAAGCCCAGTCCATGGAGCAACCGCTGCTTATATCAACAAGTTCAACGCCAACTTCAGTGCAAAGACTGGCAGTACGACTTGAAGTTGCCATTCCACGAATCTCTAGCCCTTCCGCGGCAATTCGTTCTCCAATAAAACTCAACGCAAGCTCCGCAGTCGATCCAGAACCGAATCCAATCAACTCTCCATCGTTAACCCGCTTTGCCAACTCTTTTGCCACAAGTTCTTTAGACATTTAGTCTCAC
>CALKYB010000057.1 GCA_938003565.1 uncultured bacterium | reverse complement strand
AAAAAACTGAAGCAATCACTCTGCTGCAAGGGAGGTGTGTTTGTAGATATGTGTTATGTATGATTATTTTACAGAGAAAAAATAAATGAGTAAAAAGAAAGATTCGAGTATTATGCACCTTTGCCGCTGTGGAAATCCACTTTCAAGAGCATTCTGTAAATTCTTTCCTAAGAGAAACTGCCTAGCTGAAAGAACATGGGATACTGTTAAAAGGTCTACCTCCTCAAGTTTGAGACACTAATCGCTATAGGGTGTTCCATTTTTTAGATTTTCGAAGAGACTTCGGGCTGCTTTAGCCCGAAATCCTTTTTCTAGCGTAACTGAGAAATCAACTTCAGCGAAAGTTTTCTTCAATTCTTCAATTTCAACTATTGAATCATAACCAAACCCGCCCATTCCTCTGGGTTCTGTTAGAATGTGACCTCTAGATATACCCTCAGACTGGAAGTAAGTTTTGGCATCGGTTTTTAAAACCAAGGCACATCTGAAACGGGCAAGTCTGTCTTGAGGCTCAACACCGACCTTCTCCTCGCTCATTTTTTCCAAAAGCTTTCGACACCTTTGCTTGTCGTTTAGACCTTCGCCAGCCCAGCGCGCTGACCTGACACCAGGAAATCCTCCCAAGGACTCTACCTCAAGTCCGGAGTCATCAGCTAAGGTAGGCATTTTGCTCCAATCAAAGAAAGCATCTGTTTTTAGGCGGGCGTTGGCCAAAAAGGTGTTAGCGTTTTCGTCAACATCAGGCCTTGATTTTTCTGTTTTTAACTCAGATGGATTTAGAATATCGATATTATATTCTTTGGCAATAATTGTGAGCTCCCTAAGCTTACCTTGGTTAGAGCTCGCCAGTAGAATAGTTTTAGGAATTTTACTCATGAGAGGGTAGTTAATTTAAGTTTACCTAACTGCCTGAGTTTGGGCTTTGAAAATTGTTTCGATGGAAGATTTGCCAAGTGCAACTATAGGTGCAATTTCATCGTAGTTGATAGCACGATTCTCTCCGGTGCCTTGAATTTCAACTAGGCCATCGAGTCCACAGAATACCAAATTTAAATCAAAGTCTGTGGATGAGTCTTCTTCGTAACATAAATCTAGCAGTAAGTTATTCTCAGCTGCTCCAATTGATATTGCAGCAATTTGGTTAATCTCTGGAATCTGATTGAGTTTCTTATTTTTGACACACCATTGAATTGCTAGAACTAGAGCAACCCAACCACCAGTGATAGCGGCGCATCTAGTACCACCGTCAGCGGCGAGAACATCACAGTCTATTCTAAAAGATAAACCCGGGATTTCTTCCAAAGACACTGCCTGTCTTAGCGATCTGCCGATTAAGCGTTGAATTTCTACCGTACGTCCGCTTTGCTTTCCAGAACCTGCTTCTCTGCGCATGCGAGTGTGAGTGGACCGAGGAAGCATTCCATATTCCGCTGTTATCCAGCCCTTAGAGTTGTTCTCCATCCAACGAGGGACCTCCTCATCAACGGAGGCAGTCACTAAAAGTTTGGTCTTGCCACAAGCAATTAACGCTGAACCTTCTGCGTAGGGGTTGACATTGGGTTCAATAATAATGGGTCTAAGTTGATCGAACTTCCTAGCGTCTAGTCGCTTCATAGTTGCACCGTTGAGGGGGAGAGAAAAACTGGTCAAGTCAAAACTTACTTCAAAGGCGGTTCTATAGTTCCGCTAAAGTAAACTTGCAAGAGGATCCTTGTGCTCTTCCGGAGCTGAGTCGAAACTGCTAATAATCGCTCTAAGAGGCCAACACAATTTTCTCTCTACCTCTATGGACTCAGACACAAATATGCTGGGATAGGCTCTACTAAGGTGTTGATAAGTAGGATCTTTCAGAAAGTGTTTTTGTAACTATCAACAAGGTGAGGAAACTACTTTGTTTACCCCATGAAAATAGCATGGTTTTAGAAGTGCAAAATTTGATTCCAGACTTTTGTTATTGTAGATTTTGTCCTTGGGTCTCCCAATGCACAGCGGTTTGAGAGTGTATATTTTGTGGACTTTGTCAGTTATTGTGATTTGTTTCGGGGTTAATTTTATGAGTTCAAAAATATCTATCTTAAAGCGGTCAGGCGTTTGCACGGCGTTTGGATTGGTAGTCTCTCTTCTGGGTTTCGCTCAAGTCTCGGCCGAGACAATATATACTTGGGAGGATTCGTCCGGTCGACTTCATTTTGGTGGTAACCCCCCTAGTGAAGTTTCTGATGCCGAACCTATTAAAGCTAAGTCTTTTTCCACCTACTCTTCTTCCAAGCTTTTGAAGGGATACGGACTAGGCAAGGGGATAAAAAGTTCTAAAAAGGCACCTGTTGGTTCTCCAGAAGATAGTCTCGACAATGAAACTGAACTTCCAGCTGCGGAAGTTCCGGTTGAGAAGGTTGAAGAAATAGCTTCAACGAAAGTTGAAAAGACCGGTGAGAAGTTGGGAAATGCTGGTATAGAAAGTTCTAGCAAGGCAGAGAGTGAGACTGACGAAAATGCCCGAGGTCGTTTGGTGGACCCTGGCAAGATTAAGGCTGAGCAGTCCAAACCGGCTGACAGTTTCAATTTGGTCAATAAGACACCCAACAGAATAGAGATTATAGATCCCTCCATCGTTCGAGACTCTGAAGGGCAAATTGTTTCATGCTCTACTATGTTAAAGAACATGGAGTTCGACAAATCTGCTAAGGTTAGGGTTAGGTTTGGATTCGGAAAGAAGAATCTATATGCTACTGGTCCAGATGTTATCCCCGCTGGAACTCTAGGTTTTTACGAATTGGACAACAAACATTTTCCTGTGGCTCAACCCGAAGGTGAAGCCATTGAGCTAGAAGTAGTCGTCGGCCAGTAGATTATATACCCCGCCCACGATAAACTTCGGCATTTATAAATAATCTTCACCCCGGGGTATAGCAGTGCGCTAGCACTGCCAGTAAATTATATACTGAAACCCATTTATGACTACAAGACCGTAGGTCTTGGCTAGAAAAGTCAGAAACTCAATGTTTAAG
>CALKYB010000056.1 GCA_938003565.1 uncultured bacterium | reverse complement strand
TTTGTCCTATATTGAATCTGGTGTGAATGGTTTGGTTTGTGGACCAAGTGAGTATGAGATTGCAAAAGGAGTTAATCGTTTAGTCAATGAGGAGGGACTGAGGGATTTGCTTGCAGCCAACGCTTCCAGCGATAGTTTGACCAGCTCTTGGGATGAAGTTGTTGAAGCCCTAACAGGATCTGCTTTTAGCGGAGACTAATATTTTCCAGAGGGTTTGGTAGGTTGCCAATTGGACCTTGTCCAGGACCGGTCGGATTTAATACTCCAGCGTTCATTGTTACCCACTGATCTTCAACCTGATGTAGTTCGATTTCGAGCATAGACTCTTCACCCTTGTAAACTTTTTTCAACTTAATTTTAGCACTGTCTCCGTTAATAAAGGTCTTTTCAATAATATACTTGGTTCGACTTATTAACTCTTCGTTCCGGGCGACGATATCCTCAAGTTCGCTCTCTAGACTTTGAATAAAATCCATGCTCTCGCCGTGCATTTGTCCATCAGCACTTAGGGTCTGCTCCGCTTTGAGTGAGTCAATATGAAACTGGCCGTTGCTTTTAGCCATCATGGCGTAGTTGTTTTTTAATTGCTCAGCCGATGAAACCCGCATTTGCTCTTTTTGCTCAGCACTCAAAGCTTCAAATTGCTGTTTCCAATCAACAATCTCTACAAGAGGACTTACGTTATTGGCAGATTTTAAGGCCGCAAAGAGCTTATACAAGGTGCCCTTAGGAGTCTCAGCAGTAGCTGAATTAGAGAAAGTTAGAACGACTAGCAATATTAGGGGAAATATAACTTTTAGCATGGCTTTAAAAATTGAGAGGGTTATTAAGTAATATTATAATTTATAGTCTCTAACAAAAAGCTCCTGTCGTAGATAAACAAATGTTGGAGTCATTGGCGGTAGCTGCTCTGGATCGTTAAATCGCTCATCGTAAGACCAGCTACGATTTGGAGCACTGTAGTAGTTGAAAGGATCCCAGGTAGATTGAGAATGTTTTGGAGCACCTAAACTCACGAGTGATCCATTGTAAGTGAAATACTGGTTATGTGAACCATAGGTATTTCGGAAATGCTCATTAAATCGAAAAACATTAATTATGCCTCCCCCGGCAGCACCAATGTCTTGTCCTGCTGGGCCGTTTGCATTTCCTGTTCTTTTAATCGCACTTAAAACTCCGGCTTGAACCTCTGTAGAACTACCTCTTCTATTATATCTCCAGGGACAATAGTAGCAGGCTTTATAGTTCGGATATGTGCTAAAATGGTCTCTCCAGTTATTAGAAAGTAGAAAGTGCGTGTCAGCAATCAATGCAGCAGGTTTCCAGTTGCTAGCATTGGAGTTGTAGTCTCCCCAAATAATCATTTTTTGATCACTAACTACTGTTAGGCCTTTGACGTCTGGATGTGAACTTACAGGAGACTCTAGGGTTTCACCATTTCGAATCCTAACGCCGTAATTGTTGTGAGAATCTCCTGATCGTGGGCCGCTTACAGCGAAATGAAACACTAGACCTTGTTCTGTATCATCATCAAGCTGTCTTCCATTCATAATACTTGGATAGTATCCGATACATCGTAGCAGTGCTTGCATGTCTACTTCTAGAACTGTCTCGTAGCTATTGACCGAACTATTCCAGTTGTGTTCCCTGAATAGTCGAAGTCTATTGTTTCCTGAGCCAGGCAAATTAGGCTTACTCATATAGGTATTTCCAATCGGTCTAGAACGCGAAGTAGTATGATCCCAAACCAACCCCTCTTCTCCATAGCCAGAGCTCACGTAAGCCCATTGGCCGGGGTAGGTCGATGACGAGTCAACTCCACTGACTCTTTTTACGGGGGCATTTTGGTAGCCAGAGATTGAACATGTATTACTGTGAAGATTTTGAGTCGCAGTACTATCAATAGTTCCGTCTACATTGATGACCTCTACTCCGGTACTAGAGTTGGTGGTGTCAGGTGTGCCATCTGTTCTAATTTTTAGAACGAGTCGTAAATCGGCTTTTTGCCAATACTCGCCATCACTGAAAGCATCCATTTCGGAGGGTGAGGGAACCTTTACCGGGTCTTCTCCCAGTAGTATATTGTCATTCCATCCCGTTACATCGGTAATCGATGTTCTGGAACCACTACATGAGGGCATCGTTTTATAGCTTAATGGATCTTGAACTTCTAAGGTCCCTGTATATCCTGAGCAGCTACTGGAATCCTTTTTTCCTCTATAAAGTAGTCCTGCCGCGGTGACCTGGCCTGTTAGTCGTGTGGTGCCTCCGCTTTGAGGTGCGAGGTAGAGGTCTCCATTTGTATGAACAGGACCGTCTAGCTCAAGTGTTGCTCCGTTGAATATCTCCAAATCTTCTTCAAAAAATGCGGCGAATTGAAACATGGGAACTAAACGACTTTTGAATGTTAGATCGAATATGGCCTCGTTTGTACCTTGAGAGTTTTGTCCAACCGATGTCACCGCGTATCGGTATTCTTGAGTGTTGAGACCCCCAAACTGTTCTCCTGGGGGAATGGTTGTAAAGATCGGATTTCCAGCCTCGGGTGTTACCATAGTGGTAGCACTGTGATTGTTGTCGAAACTAAATTTCTGGCA
>CALKYB010000055.1 GCA_938003565.1 uncultured bacterium | reverse complement strand
CACTGATCAAAGACTAGCTTGGAGGTGAGAGGGAGAGCTTTCTAAGGAGCCTAAGAGACTCAGCTTTTACCGACTCTCTCTGGCTTGCATCTTGCAGTAATGTCTTGGCTTGCTCAATTTCGCCCTCTTTTAGTAAAAAATTTGCTAACTCTAAAAGTCCGGGCCCGTGTTTTGGGTGGTGACGAAGAAGCTCTTCTAAACTGCGTCGATAGGCGAGTTTGTTGCCAAGTTTTTCATAATTGTGGGCCACGAGTAGTAAGATTTCTTGACTATTGGGAAAGATTGCCAAAGCTTTATCTGCGTAGTGAAGGGAGGTTGTGAACTCTCCTTTGTCACTTAGTGCGCTTGCGTAAGAAGTATTGGCTCGAAAACTTTTGGGAGAGACTTTCACGGTATAAGCAAAGAGAGACTCATTGCCGTCCCAGTGTTTTGAGTAGTTGAAGCTTTGAGAGGTAGTTGCAATTAGAATTATCACTCCCAGGCTAGAGCTAGCTAGTCTAGGGGCTTTTGATAGGGTTAAGCTAAGCAGTATTGCCGTAGGAACCATTCCGGAATAAAAAAGCCGATCGGCGAAGATTGTTCCAATGGTGATGAAGAGGTTTGATGCGGCTACGAGAGACAGTATGCTCCACAAGAATAGGGTTGTTGGGTTTATTTTTTTTGATAGTCGATTCGACTTCCAGCAGAGAAAGGCCGTTGTAAGTAGTGTTAGAGCGCTAAGGATGAAGGCGGGATCTCCTAGGGTTAGGGGAGGGATAAATTGCGCGTAAGAGTAGTCTGGCGAGAGGTTGATTGGAAAAAAGAAGTTTTTAAAATAACTAAACACGATAAAAGTACTCGCAATAGCTTTTTCGTAGAAACTTTTTAAGATGAGTATGTTGTCTATAGCTTTTGTAATGAAGCCAGGAGGGGTTAGGCCTCCAAGAATGTATATCCTCAAGCTAATGCTTATTAGAGCGGCAAGACTGGTGGCTACCAGAGCCTTCCAATAAGTGCGATCTTTAGTGGCAAATAAACAGACTAGGGCTAAAAAGAAATAGCTACTTTCTTTAGCTAGAAAACCTAGCAGAGTCGCTATAAAAACCACCAAAAAAGATTTTTGAAAATTTAGAGCAACTAGGATGAAAAATAGAGATAAAAGTTCTGTTCTGTTGGCTATGGACATTACGACTTCAGTGCCCATTGGGTGTGAAATGAAAAGTAGAGCGCCAAAGATAGATATGTTTGGACCGATAAGCCTCTTAAAGTAGCGAAAAACTAGAATTCCATTGGCAATGTGAAGCGCTAGGTTTGTTAATCTCCACAATGTGAAGTTTTCAGAAAAAAAAAGTTCGTTCAGCTTGAAGCTGGCTACGTTAGTTGGTCGATAGAGGTTTCCGGGCCAGGAGCTGGAGAAAATAGCCTCAAAGAATGTCTTAGAAGCAATCCTGGATTCATCGCCAAACCAAATAAGGTCGTCAAAGCTAGGTGCGTTGTTAAGAAAAGGTCCGTATATGACCAGAGCCAATGCTGGTATGAGAAGGTAATTGAGAAATTTCAGAAAATTGGCATCGCTTTTCATAGCTGTGTTTTAGTTAAGCATGGAAGCCTTGGGTGTTGCGAACAAAAACGTTGTATTAGGCCCTAATTGTTTTAGCTGCTTAATTGACCGATAACTTTACTTATCAGTCAATTGAGAAAAGTCCTAAAAAGGTCCATTTTTCTAACTAGAGCTCATGTTCCTGTTGTTTTTCAGTCATGAATCTTTGTTGGGTTGTGACTGCAGTTAGGAGTTTAAGTTGGTTTTTCGAGAATGGCCTAGTTTAAAGATGCATCTCCAGTCTCGCAATAGTCATCATATTTTTTTGGAAGTTAAACCTCTTTTCAGGTTCAGCAAATGACTCAGGATATCGAGCGAAAAATTTGCAATAATGGGTCTTATCGATCTGAAGCGTATTCCGAGATAGCTCAGGGGCGACGTTCCCCAATGGCGCTGTATTTTTTTGAGTTGGTGCTTGGTGGGATTTTGTTTCTATCTCTGAGTTGGCTTCTTTCAACTCTCGATCTTGGTGGTTTTTCTCCTCTGCTTTTAATATTTACAGTCTTCTGTGTTTTGGGTTTGGTTTCGATTGCCTGGCAGTGCAAGAAAAACGTTGGTAGCTGGGCTACTAAGAATCTTCTTATTGAGCCGGGAGAGCTTGTTACGATTTCAGCCAGTGAAGAGGCCCTAGAGGTTAATGGATCCTCAGCTAGTGAGGAGTCTAGTAAGAGCTTTTCCTGGAGTGAACTAAAAGGCTGTTCTGAAACTGGAAAAGGCTTATTTTTCTTGGTTAATGAGCGGTATCTATATCTTCCAAAGAGCCAGTTTCTTCCAATAGAGCTTGAGGCAATAAAATCCAGAATTGGCGGAACTAAGCCCATTGGTAGCTCGTCGAGATTTCTATTTTCTTGCTTTTTTCCTCTCGCTGCAATTTGCATCGTCGCTCACTATGCTTTGGGTTCTGTTAGTAGTCCTAAGGCTGGTGATGTTTCATTGGTAGAGAAAGCTTCTTCATTCTTGCAAGTTGAGGGTGCTAGAACCAAAATACTCTTTATCGGTAATAGTCTAACCAGTAGTTTTAGAATTCCCAGTCAAGTTTGCTCTATATTGAATGATCCCAGTTTGGAATCTAATCAAACCTATGAATGCCAAAGTTTAGCTAGGGGTGGTGCTTGGCTAAAAGATCATGTCCCTACCCTCAATAGTGGGATTGTTAATCAGGATTGGGATATTGTCGTCTTGCAGGAGCAGAGTATGGTTCCTGGTTTGATGACTACCTCACGAACAGAATATCAGACCTATGTAGCGAACCTAGAGCAAATATCTAGAAAATTTACTGCCTCAAATCCAGGTGTGAAAATTTACCTCTACCAAACTTGGGGTCATGTTGACGGCAGCAAGCGAATGTTTCAGACCCTCTTTCCTACGTTTGAAATAATGAACGGTAGATTGAGTGATGGTTTCCGGGGGGCGCAGCGCCAATTGAAAGGTAATGGTTTTGAGCTTAGGATTCTTCCGGTTGGTGACTCCTTTGCAGAGGTGAAAAGTAGAGGGTCAGAAAAGGTGTTTCAGAATCTCTATACAGACGATCGACACCCTTCTCGAGATGGAAGTTATTTATCTGCTCTAACTATTGCAAATGAATTTAATCGAGAGTTGGCTCAGAAATCCACCTGGAAACCAGAGGGAGTTAAGCTCGAGAGAAAAAGGTTTTTTCTAGAGATTCTAAGAAAATAGAAAGTCGCAACAATTTTAGTTAACCTGCTTCACTGGCCAAAACAGTTATGAGAACTTTTGGCGCAACCGTCTCTCCACTTTGATCTGGTATGGAATCCTTTGCCCAGATACTAAATTGAGAAAACGGGTTGAATTCCTGTTTCCAAGCAGCTTTAGCTTGCTTAATGAAATCGCGCTCTTCGTTCACGCTAAGCCTAATAGATTTGGAGACAGCGTTAGCCGCCCATCTCCAAATTGTCCCAAATGCGAGGTCCCTCTTTTTTACTACTTCTAAATATTCACTCATATCCTCGCTTTGCTTTGGCATGTCCATGTAGCAAGGTAAGGATACTTTTAGAGTATCGAATTGAATCCCTAGAGTGCGGGGCGTTACATACAATACGACTTCTCGTGTTGGAGTAGAGGTAGCTAATTCTTGGCTCTGAGTTGGCACAATCTCTACGGCTTTCGCGACATGTTTCATCTGATAACCTTTGGTATTGTTGCGACATTCTTTTTTCTCGAACACAACAACAGTTAGCAAAAGCCACGCTAGGCTGCCAAGGGGAAAATTGTAGTAGAGCAAAGATTTAGGAAACTAGCTCTTTCAAGCTGTGACTGAGAAGTTCCCCTAAAATGAAGTGTTTAAGTGAGCTTGGATGTGGGTCATGAGCAAGGCTGAGGTCCTTATGCCGATCAATTTGAGGGTTGGCGTCAAGATACTCAAGGTAGGGTTGACGAAGCTCAATGTGATTTAGATCGGGTGTATTCTTCAGAGCCCAAAGTTTTTCACGGTCTTTTTCCCACCCCGGCCTAGGATTAATTGTGATGTGGGTGCTAATTCCCCTTTCCTTCGCAAATTTAGTTAATCTTTTTAGCGAATAATTTGCGTCGATTGAATTAACCCATTTTTTTGCAGGGGTACTAATATCAGCATCCTTGCTTCGTCTAAACTTCTCGAAATCCCCTGCCGTGGCTAGTTTGTCTGAGCCGTCAAAACGATTGATGAAAAAAGGGAGGCCAAAATCGTTTTGAATGAAATAAATTAGAATTGCATCCGGGTCGAATTTAATACCATGGGTTTCAAACTTCGCGACTTGCTGAAAAGTGGAATATCCCGGGACGCCAAAGTTTAAAACTTCGACTTTTTTGATTGGACCGTCTTTTGGAAGTTCTGCTTGAAGCTTTCGCTCCAATACCCGAGCGAAACAATCTTCCTCGGGAACACCCCAGCCAAAAGCAAATGAGTCTCCAAGAAGTGCGATACGATATGTCCCCTCTTGCTTCTCCATTTGAACTTCAGGTCCACGCATTCCATGACTGTTGATTTTGACATTTTCCTTTTGGAACTTAACTTCGAGATGCGGACGTAATTCGTAAATAATTAGGTCTGATTCGTTTGGTTGAATTAGGGTGCGGAGGCTGACAGATTTGCCGTCCTTATTGTCGCGCGAATCCCTTTGAGAGATCGCAGCCCTGAGATCTGAGAGAGAGTTGAAGCTACTTCCTTCAGGAAGGCTAGAGCCAAAGTCAAAAAGTTGACTCACTGCCACCCCTGAACCTATCCCTACTAGACTGCCAAACAACAGCAAGATTAGTTTTTCGCGCATCGGACTTTTATCTTTTTAACTAAACTAACTAATTCTATAACAAACTATATTGAATTGCTAGGAAATGCTTATTAAATGAAGTTCTTCGGTCTCGCTATTGGCAAGTAACTTTCTTCCCATCTCTTCAATTCTTTTCTTGATAGATTCTGGATCAGTGCTGTTAATCTCAAACTCCAGTAACTTTCCAATTCTAGCTTCACTAACTTCAGTGTAGCCAAGATCTATGAGTTTGTTCTGCAAGGTCCGCCCAGCGGCGTCACTTATGTCGTCTTTTAATCGTACTGCCACTAACGCTCTCATACCATTGGGCCCCTAGGAGAAGACTCTATCAAAGATATAGTCTACATGATTGAGGTGCCTGTCCAGAGAAAAACTCT
>CALKYB010000054.1 GCA_938003565.1 uncultured bacterium | reverse complement strand
TGTTGATCGACAATTTGATTTTTTGCAAACACAGCTAAAACCTTAAATATTTGGAATCACTAGTTATGTTATGGTGGGTGCCAAGAACTTTGTGCTCTTAAATACAGTTGAGGCGGAGGATAAGAACCATCATAAAGCCTACTTCTCAATTAAAGGCATAAGCACCTGATTTAACTAGGACAAATTTCACAAGCACTGCCCAAGTTCCCCATAGGAAAATATTTGCTGAACGGGAACGCACCAAGCCAAATTTTCTAAATCTTAGCTTCCTGAGCAGATCGCTTGGTCGAAATCATTATAACCCGCTGAACGAAGTGTAAAGCTATCTAATTTGCAAGAAGCACAAAAATACTCAAAACGACCATAATGACTAGGCGATGCACATTGTAAACGTAGTGATTACTATTTAGCTTAGGCTCTAGTTTGGAAGTGCATTTACAGGTTATTAAATATTCTTGGAGAAGTAATATGAATAGATTTTTTTTAGGTTTCTCGACTCTTGCAATTTTGTCGCTTCCTCTCAACGCATCAGCTCTTGACGAGCTATATCTTGAATCAGAAACTGGGGACTATGTTGGCCAAGGCCAAAATCTAGTCTACGAAGATACATACGCTTCCTTTTTCCAATCCGAAATGCCAGCAAACGCCTCTGAAATCCCAGATAGTGTTTCTATAACTGTAGCCTCGCGAGGGTTTCAATCCTCTACCTGGAGACTCTCTTTCGCAACAACAGATGGCCCACTTGCTGTAGGAGACTACGATAATGCTAAACGCTTCGTCTCCAATAATGGAAATCCTGGACTGGAAGTTTTTGGCGAAGGAAGAGGGTGTAATAGACTTGAGGGTAGTTTTTCGATAAAGCAAATTTCTCACCACAGTGACTTTACTGTCAAGTCTCTTGAAGCGACTTTTGAACAAAGATGCGAGAACTTCGATTCGACTCTTAGAGGAACTCTTTTCTTTAACACCACACCAGCTTGTTACCAGTATGAGTCTCATTGTGAGGTTAAGCCAGGTGGAGTTAATTCCGACTTCGTCGAGATTGTTGGCGGCTCTTGCAGTGACAACTCTGAGCTAGACCGATACTGCGCACAATTTACCTGCGAGGATGTTGATGGAGATGGATGGGGTTGGGACGGATTTTCTTCATGTAAAATGAATCACAGCAACAATTCTATTGGCGAATGTCTTGACACAGATGGAGACGGCTGGGGTTGGAACGGTGTAGAGTCTTGCAAACCTACGAACTAAGCTAACCTAAAAAAAGCAGGGAACCTTCCGTTTCCTGCTTTGCCTCACTCCGCTTCCCTAGCGTGACCTAGCAATACATCCCTTCAGCATTTACATCTCTTAACCACTTAGCTAGACTAAAGACTCCCTATAGGTTTTAAGGAATCGTCTTGAAAAACAAGATAAGAGAATGGTCCATCAAGTGCACCACTGCTCTTTTAGTTCTGCAATGGTTGCTCTTGATAGGTGGGATTTGGCTGTGGGTAGATGACGAAAAATTTAGAACAATAGAGTTCGTAAAAAGAATTGATTGGCCTCTGCAGTTTCTTTTTGCTCTAGGCCTAGTGGTAGGAAAACTAGACCAAATAATTCTTACTTTTGACAAGGGAAGCAAAGGTGGATCAACGCTCTGGAGAGCACATGGCCGCTTACTCTCACACTACTCCTGGGTCTTAGCAGGGTTATTTTTAACCAAGGAAAGAGACTCTATCCTGGCCATCACCAGAGGAATGATTGTTGGTGTCTCGTTAGCCCTCTCGCTATCTTACCTTCGACATGGAAAAACAGAACGCACTTCCTTTTGCATTGTTGTCGTTATTATGATCGCCTTTTATTTTCTGCTAAAATTTGCGCAAGGCGCCTCGGGGGAAGAGTTAACGGAATGGATACTTTACATATCTTGGCTTGGCCTTCTTTTTATGAGTATTCACAATCTCTACAAGCAGTACCTCGTCACTTTGAGAGAAGGATATGAAGGATTATCAATGCTTGAACCACTTCTGACGACAAGTGGGGCTTGCACGAGCTCCCTGCATATCTACTACCTTTATTTAGCAGGAGAGGGGATGGGAATTGTCTTTCCGGCTCTATGGTATTTATCACTAATGTTCGTAGTGGGAGTGGCTTGGTGCATATTTATTTTTCGTCCTCGCGTTACAACTCTTATCAAACAGGGTTTTTGGGACTCTTGAGAAGAATTGATTTCGCAAAGCAAGAGATCAGTTCTTTCTCATTCCAAATTTTATTTTTAGCTAAAGATGAGGTGTTAGTTAAATTGATTTTGTGGCGATTTGCTGGTAAAATAGTCGGGTTTTAAGTAGTTGGGTTTAGTCGGTGGGACCAATCCCCAAAGCTCAATTCTTTGATAGCTAATCAAAGCACTTCTTTTTAGTGCTTTGACTAACTGTTAAGGAGGAGAAAGGTTTATGTTAACAAAGGTTAAAAGAAGCGTAAATTTTGGTGAGGTTACAATCACTGTAGTGCTTGAGAATCCAAACGATGATGATCAGCGTAGATTGTTTGCCCAATTCCGCCGTAGAGCCCCGGCACGAGAGGGTGGCTACCGTCAGGCGTTGGAAAATCTATCGTTCAACGTGTGTGGGCGACCAGTTCGACCCCACGCGCGCTGGGTTGGAAACAAACGATATCGTGTTCGCCTAGAACGCTGTTTCAATCAAGGCTAGGTTAGAATTTTAATCTTCTTAACAGTTAATAACTTTCGGGCGAAAGCCACCTCCCTCAGAAAACCTAGAGTTGAGCTTACCTTTCTCTCTTGAATCTCCTACGACCAGAATTTATCCACAACATTATCCAAATATTTATCCCCATCTATTGACTAGAAGCGAGCTTCTTCAGATATTCGGATCATGCAACCTCGTCCAACAAACCACGCCCAAAAAATCATTCAGAAACGTCTGGACGAAGTCAAAAATCATATTGGTCTCACTAACGCAGAAGGCCCAGCAAAGGAATGGTGGGAGAGTTTGGAAAATCTTAATCGTGACCAAATTCACTTAGTGCTTCGCCTCGCAAAAGAACTTGAGGTTAGAAAGGTCACTGTCTCCGACTTCTTTGATGTCTGGCGATATAGTCACCTAGAAGATGTAGAATCGAACCTAAACCAACTAGATAGGCTTCTTCAGGATCGCGGCTACGCGGAATCTGCCTAAGACTTTGCAAACCACCTCACATTCTCTCTAGATCTAGGCCCAAACATTATCAAGTGAAGATTTCTGTTTTCTAAAACAAATCTTTTAGCTACCCTGTTAATAACTGTTCGAATCACAGAGTCTCTATAGACTTTTTCTTATAAACACTGACGCGCAAATTTTTTTTGCTTCTACATACTGCTTGCTTAACTCAAGCACAAAAACAATCTGCTTCTTCGGGGGGAGCACTTAAATGAAACAGAAGAAACACTCAACCTTAATCGCTCTCATTTTAGCCTCCTCCTACCTCTCAGCTTGCAGCACCTTAGCGCCATCCCAAGTGGCTGTTGATAACCTTTTAGAATCCGCCCCCATATACGCAAGGTCCACCCCTGAGCAGAGCCTCAGTAACAGCTTCCATCAAAGAGCATATCCATCTTACTCAGGGGGAAAGCGCGTATTAGGCCTCATAAACGGTACCGAGAATCCCCCTACACCCGAAGAGTATAAGGCTGAAATGTCCCGACTCACCAAGGGTTGGTTTTTTGGACACGGTGTTGGAACAGCTATTTTTAACATCGGAACAGCCGTATCTTTTCCTCCCTACGGAGTCTATTTATTAAGCAATGCGGGGCTAGAGGCGTCTGGTTTCGGAGCAGTTTACCCGACTGACCTTATGCCCAGAACCCCAGCTAAATATCTAAAGAAAGGCTTCAGAGGCTTGGTTTCAATCCCTGGGAGACTAAACGCCCTTATCTTTAGAAAGAGATTTCGTGAGTTTACTCCTATCACTCCTTAAAAATTCCTAGTAAACTGAGACAACCCTTACAAAACTTCTCGAGTTAAAACCGGGGTTTTGTGCTATAGAATTACAAGCAGGTCACTGCTAGCGTTCTCAGCCCAAAAAGCAGAAAACTAAACCATGAGCTAAATGTTCTCCGATAACGAGGTGATTGGTATTGCGAATAGGAGTGTATGGAAGTTCAAAGTGTAGGAATAGTAGCTAAGCCAAGTGAGCCGTATGCAATAGAGCTGGCTAAGCAGTTGATTGACTGGCTTCAAGCACAGTCGATTAGCTTCTTTGTCGATGATCAAATAGTCGATGACACGGCACTATCTCCTGAGAACAACGCTTGGACACAAGCACTTCCTTCCTTGCCCCGGTCTGAGTTTACTTCCCGCTGCGATCCAATTGTTGTTCTGGGAGGGGATGGAACGTTTATCAGCGTGGCCAGACACCCAGACCCAACGCCTAAAACAGTCATTGGAGTTAATATGGGCTCTCTTGGATTTCTAACTGAGATTTCCAAAAGTGAGGTCATATCGGTCTTGAAATCTGTTTTAGCAGGGACAACACCACTTGAGCGACGCTACCTACTTGAAACTAAGATTTACAGAAACCAAAAACAAGTTAACTCCTTTTTTGCCATGAATGATATCGTAGTCACCAAGGAAGCTTTGGCGCGGATATTTCCGGTTAAAGTGACTATTGACGACTGTCCGGCAGCGCGAATTAGAGGAGACGGATTGATAGTTGCTACCCCTGGTGGATCAACGGCCTACTCCCTAGCTGCTGGGGGGTCAATTGTACACCCTGCCGTTCAGGCTCTCTTAATGACTCCAATTTGCCCACACTCCTTAACCGTAAGGCCGCTAGTGCTCCCCGGAGACTCAAAACTCTCTTTAGTTATTGGCAAGGAACATGGTAGGAGCGATTCTTTCTTCCTAACCGTAGATGGCCAGGAAGGTATGGAAATACATGCCGGCGATACTATCGAAGTTACCACTTCAAACTTTTCCTATGCTGTAGCAAGATCTCCAGGCCGATCTTACTACGATATTCTTGGAGAAAAACTAAGCTGGGCATCTTCAGGTCCCAAAAATAATAATTTAAATTCGGAGGAGAGCTAGTGTTAAGTCTACTGAAGATGAAGAATATTGCGATTTTTGATGACGTTGAAATTGAATTCAACGAAGGTCTAAATATCATCACTGGCGAGACTGGGGCAGGCAAATCCATAACCCTAAAAGCCATTGAGCTACTCTCCGGTGGTAGAGCCAGTAGTGAACTGGTGAGAAATGGAGCAGAGTCCTGCGAGATTCAAGGAATGTTTGAGTTGGAGCCTAAACTAATGGAGAGTTTGGGGGTCAATGACGCAGGAGACGGAGAATTAGTAATTAGAAGAAAAATCTCTAAGTCCGGACGGGGGAAGATTTATGTTTGCGGCAATATTGTTTCCCAAGCCGAGTTAAAAAGAATTGGTGAGCAGTTAATTGATTTCTCAGGCCAGCACTACCAACAAACTCTCTTGGACACCAAAAACTATCGTAGTTTGTTAGATAGCTTTGGCGTTGACCGAAAGATTCTTGAAGAGGTCACTCGAGCTTACCAAGATTGGAAGGAGCTAAACACTAAAAGAAAAGAGCTGGAGGATAGATCCAAAGAGAAAGATGAGTATTTAAGGCGTATAGCCTTTGAGAAAGAAGAGCTCGATGCTTTTTGCTTAACAAAAAATGAAAAGACAGAACTTGAAGACACCCTCAAACAACAAGAAAGTGTTGAATCTCTATCCCAAACTGCCGCCAAAGGTTTAGAGCTCCTAGATTCCGAAAGTGGCATCGTAATTCAACTCTCCCGCTACCTGCGTGAGCTACGAGAGTCCGCTTCCAACTCTGAAGCGTTTAAGGAAGCTGCTAATTTGGTAGAATCAGCTGAACTACAATTGGGAGAAGCTGTAGGAGAGCTGCGAGCTGCAGGGGACAGCCTTAGCTTAGATCCTGAAACCCTGGAAACTATGCGCCAACGCTTTACTGAGATAGTACGACTGGAGAGAAAGTATGGCAAAGACGTCAACGAACTAGCGACCTACCTTGAGCTAATTTCAAGCGAACTCGAGCTTCTCGAGTCTGGTGAGCAAAACGCTGAGACTCTTAGGAGAAAAGAAGACGCTGCTTTAGAAAAGCTTACGCTAGCCCAAACTAAGCTTACCAAGAATAGACAAAAGATTTCCAAAGCTCTGTCGACCGCAGTTGATACGGAATTGAAAAATCTAGATATGAAGAAAGCTCGCTTTAAAGTTGAGCTTAGCAAAGGAAATCCGAGCCCTGAGGGAATAGATTCTGTCGAATTTCTTTTAGCTGCCAACCCTGGAGAACCCTTCAGACCACTGCAGAAAGTCGCCTCAGGAGGGGAGCTATCCAGAGTAGTTTTAATACTAAAGACTCTTTTAAACTCAAAAAGCTCTGCCGTATTACAAGTCTTTGACGAAGTCGATAGCGGAGTCGGTGGTGCCGTAGCCTACACTATTGGCGAAAA
Source organism: uncultured bacterium (assembly GCA_938003565.1). Classification (GTDB taxonomy): domain Bacteria; phylum Bdellovibrionota_C; class UBA2361; order SZUA-149; family CALKYB01; genus CALKYB01. The sequence continues at coordinate 1,479 of CALKYB010000054.1, read as the reverse complement.
GCTTAAAGTAGTCTCTTCTAAGTCTCAGGTCATCTTAGTAACTCATTCACCCCAGGTAGCAGCTTTTGCAGATAAGCATCACTATGTTTCTAAAAAGACTGAATCGGGAAGAACTTCAGCTTTCGCCAAAGATCTTATTGAAGTTGAGCGGGTAGGAGAGGTGGCCAGAATGTTGGCGGGCAAAAACGTGTCCGGTAATTTTATTGATTCCGCTAAAGAACTTATTGAGAGTAGTAATAAACATCAGGTTAACTTGTGAAATGACTCTTTCAAGCAATAAAAAACTCATTTCTTCAGAGCACACAGACAAGAGGTCTTCTGAGGACAGTTCTCTAAAGCGTGGCTTTAGATCTTTTCTAATTGGAGTATTCGGCGCAGGGTTTGGTCTTTGTGTTTTACCACTAGTAAGCCTATTTTTTCCTAACATGAATGTTAAATCCGGAGATAGCATATACTCAGGGAGTGATGTTGAGAGTAGAGTTTCGGAGTTAGCTGCTGAGATTAGTAAGGTTCAGGATTATGAGAAAGAATTGCGAGATAAGTCAGATGCTATAGAAGCAGTTCTACTCGAGATTGAAGGCGTAGGCTCTCAAATGTTTGAAGAGAATGTTCAGAACGCAGAAGATATGGCCCGAGGAGGGGACGAAACCAACAACACTGAGTCTGAGAAGAAAGACCTTTCAGCAGAAAACATTGACCCCAAACCGTCTAGCGAAGAGGCTAAAAAAAAAACTTCAGCCACTAGCTCAGACTTCTCAGTATTTGAGAGATTTTTAAAAAGAGACTCAAACGCATCTCTGCTCGAAGACCTGAACCTAAAATTAGAATTGTTAAGCGGCTTGCCTCTGGGATTGCCCACAGTTGGTCGGTTAACATCTGGCTTTGGATATCGTAATTCTCCCTTTTCGGGTCGTCGAACAGCCCATAAGGGAATCGACATTGCTGGGGAGCGATTAGCCGTTGTAAAAGCTACAGCCCCAGGAGTCGTCACCCGGGCTGGTCGATATGGAGGGTACGGCAACGCTGTTGTTATCAAACACGACAACGGCTTTGAAACTTTGTTTGGCCATTTAGACAAAGTTACGGTGAAAAAAAATGAAGAGGTCTGCAGGGGGCAACAAGTAGGACAGCTGGGATCCACAGGCCGCTCTACGGGGCCTCACCTTCACTACGAGGTAAGGTTAGAAAAAGTTCATCGCGATCCCCTGAGATTTGCTGAATTCAGAAGATTCATTAATTTACTAGAAACAGAAAACCAAAAGGCATCTTAAACCGGTTTCTACCCGCTAAACCTTCAATTTTTTCTTAACTGCAATTTTATCTTCAAGCAATATGCAATCCACTTTAGACAAAATAGAGCTCGGCTGAATCTGACTCATACATTTACTCTTCTCCCAACATTCTTCGGCCGGGCCTAAAACATCTTGGGAGCAAGGACAGCTAGCCCTAAACAAATGAACATTTTCACAGCTTAGAATC
>CALKYB010000053.1 GCA_938003565.1 uncultured bacterium | reverse complement strand
CTTCAGGCATAAACTGATTATCTTCAATTACTTTATCCAACTCATCACTAGAAACCTCGATTTTTCTATAACCTGGCTCCTTACCTAACTGTGGTGCACAAATACTAATCAACTCCTCAGCACAAAGCCCATATACGCTTCGTGCCAAAACCCTAAGTAATCGATCTTGAGAAATCAAAACGACTGCATTTTCTAGATCTGAACCACTGCCAGCCTCAAGCTTCCTAGCCCCACCAGCAAGGGTATCTTCCATTTCAAGTGCCGTAGCAATAATTTCATGATCTGCGGTATTGGCCTTCAAACCCCAGGCTCCAATCTTCTCATTGGCAGGTCTAGGCGCAATTCTAATAACACCACCTTTCTCTGTCTCCACTCCCTCAACTAAATTGCCCAAAGTCGAGTAATGCTCAAGCTGACGAGCACAAGCTATCGCTGTTTTACCTCTCTCGCCCTTATCACGCTTCAGACCATCAAGTTCATCTAACACAACCCGAGGTATGATAATTTCATTATCACCAAGAACTCCAGCAAATGCCGGCAACTCCCGCTTCCTATAAGTAGTTACATCCTGCACCAAAGACATTACTGCAGAGGTGTCTAAAACAAATATTTTTGAAGCCATTGTTTTCCCTAAAACGAGCCTTAGAATTTTCCTTTCTCAACAATACGCTTCTCCAGCGCACTATCTTCTATATCCTTTACCGCACCAGCTAGGACCATAGCTACAGGTTTATTTAATAACTCACGAGAACAGTAATCTCTCAAACCATCAAAACTCACAGCTCGCAATTGCTCAGCTTGCTCTCTAGCACTATGAAAATCTCCAAATAAATCAAAAGTCTCAAGCATTCGCCACATCTTGCTACTGACCACCCCTTCCTCCATTTCGCATTGAGCAGTTAGGGCTGCGATCGACCGCTCCCATTCTTCGCGGCTCGGCCCAAGTTCACCTAAATCTAAAAGGTGTCGATCAATAACTTCTACCACTTTTTTGGCATTTTCAGGCTGAGTTGCTGCTTGAACTAAAAACATCGAATTAACTTTTGAAGCTTCAATCTCGCTGCCAACTTCATAGGCTAAGCCCAACTTTTCCCTTACGTCTTGAAAAAGTCTACTGGACATCCCACCTCCTAAAAGACAGGACAACAAAGATGCCTTTGGATAATCTAAATCCCCAGGTGAAACCGACTGAATTGCCAAAGCAACTTGAACTTGTTCAACATCCTTGATTATTCTATCAACCCCAGCTCCGGGATGAATTATCGGCGACTTAAACGACACTCCAGATTTTAGCTCTCCAAACAACTTAGAAACCAATTGCCGCAGCTGATCTTCATTGAAATCACCAGCGGCGACAATAGTGACCCGATTGCCAACTAGAAGATTTTCTAAACGCTCATAGACATCAAGTAAGCTAAAACTAGCAACAGTTTCTGCCCGTCCAAAAACAGGCATACCAAAACTACTACCCGGCCAGAATAATTCACTAAGCCGATTAAAAGCAGCTGAATCCGGATCGTCAAACGACTCGATAATCTCCTGCTTAACTACTTCCTTTTCTAAAACCAAATCCTCTTCCGTAAAAGCAGGGTCTAGCAGTAACTCGGCAAACAAAATGAAAAGTTTTGACAAATCCCGGCCTGCCACTTCGCCATAGAGAACAAGTTCGTCAGTATCAGTACAGGCGTTAATTTCCCCACCCAGACAATCAATCTCACAAGCTAGATCAAAGGTACTTCGCTTTTTAGTTCGCTTAAAAAGCATATGCTCCAGCAAATGGGTCAGTCCAATTTGTTTAGGATCCTCCTCTGCAGATCCCCCAGATAGGCAAAAACCCAAGCTCACCGAAGTGACATGCTTCATGGGACAAGATAAAATGGTTAGACCATTAGCTAAAACAGTCTTTGTGGGCCTAGGGTCGATTTAAATACTCCATTTCTGAGTGAATCCAATTGGGGATAGCCCCATTAATGAGGACATTTGTAGCAAACCACCAAAGCTTCAGCCAGGGAATTGCCTAAAACCAGGCTCACTGTTATCAAAGTCTCCATGACTAAAAAAATAGAACCACGAGTCCTTAAGGGCTTTAGAGATTATCTACCTGCTGAAGCCATTCTTCGGTCTAGAATGATCAGCAAAATAGCCAGTAGTTTTGAAAATTTTGGTTTCGCGCCCATCGATACTCCGGCTTTGGAATATGCTGAAACTCTAGTAGGTCGAGGTTCAGCCGAGACCGATAAACAGCTTTACCGATTTGCCGACAATGGCAAACGCGATGTGGCCCTGAGATTCGATTTAACAATCCCGCTTGCCCGCTACGCTGCCCTTCATGCAGACAAGCTTGGTATCCCTTTTAGGAGATATCATATAGCACCCGTTTGGCGAGCAGAAAAACCTCAACGCGGACGCTTTAGAGAATTCATTCAATGCGATATTGATATTATAGGTTGTCGCTCTGAAACAGCTGACGCTGAAGTTATGGCTACCATCAGCAATGCTTTAGAGGCACTGGAGTTGCCGCACCAGCTAAGAATTAACAGTCGCGAAATATCAAATGCCTGGTTCGAGCACCTTGGACTTAGTGAAAAAACTCCTGAGATTTTGCGAGCCCTAGACAAAATAGATAAAGCTGGGAAAGAGGCAGTTATAAAAGAACTACAAGAAAAAGCTTCGGTCAATTTAGGGCAAATCGATCAACTTTTTGCTCTTAGCTTATTGACTGCGGCCGACGACGCAGGTGTTATCTCTGGCCTAAGAAACCTGGCTTCCGAGTGTAGCGACCTAAATCCGGCCATTGATAAACTTGAGAAAACACTCGACCTCCTTCCGAAGCTGGGTATGCAGAATGGATCCTTTAAGATCGATCTATCAATTGCTCGAGGACTGGACTACTACACGGGAATAGTTTTCGAAACAGATCTCATTAGTGAACCTGCTATAGGCTCAATAGCTTCTGGAGGTAGATACGATAATCTAGCTTCAATGTTTACAAAAAAAGAACTACCCGGAAGTGGTGCCTCAATTGGTCTTGATCGCATTCTTGCCGCCTTGTTAGAGCGAGAAAGCACGAGTACTGCAAACTCTTTATCAGAAGTGCTTGTTTTAAATATGGGATCAAGCACCTTGGCTTACCGAGCAGACATCACTACAAAATTACGAAATGTCGGAATCAATACTGAGCTCTTTCCGGATGAAGCAAAACTCTCGAACCAGTTTAAATACGCCGATAAAAAACAAATTCCTTTTGCACTCGTTGCTGGAGAAGACGAACAAACAAAAAATGTTTTCTCAATTAAAGACCTACGAACCGGTGAGCAGCATGAGAATCTGGATATTGAAAAAGCTATTTCCTTGATCGCTAAGAACAATATCTAAACTCTAGAGCGCTTCGCTACAAAAAAATTAAGGCCTTAACCCTATAGGCTATAGCCGCATACTTCCCTATGCTTTAGTCAGACTCACCGATCGCCTAATTGAAACCAAAGGGGACTCAGGGAGCCGAATCGGCAGGCTAAAAGGATGAGAAAATGGAAAAAAGATACAAGATGTGTGCCTGCGACCATGCAGCCAACTTCATACTCTGGACTCTGTTCTGGATTCTGGATATTAGCGTGATGGTCATCGGCATGTGGATGACTAGTTAGGGTTAAGGTTGGTTCGCAAAAAAATTGAGCGAGCCAATCACAAACGTTTTACAGTCAGCCGGTTCTGCTCCGTGAGGTCCAAGTATTCTTATTTAAGATCAGTCTCAACTTTTTGTAGTATTTGTACCGTCCTACTTTTTCGTCTGCCTAGTAAAATATCGCTTCGGGTCTCACCTATGGCCGCAACTCTCCAACTATTTTGCTCGAGTAAAAAATTCCCCAAAGAGCGTCCCTGAAAGGAAATCAAATAGGCAGGCGAGTAATGGTCAAGTATAT
>CALKYB010000052.1 GCA_938003565.1 uncultured bacterium | reverse complement strand
AGGATAGCTATGAGTTCAAAACTTCAACACATTGAGAAGGGTTTTACACTGGTAGAACTTTTAGTCACCGTCGCTATTGTAGGAATACTTGCCTCAATCGCTATCTTAAATTTTAGTGAATACCAAGCGAAAGCCTACGACACATCAGCTGTAGCTTTTCAGCGAAACTTAAGAATAGCGACAGAAGAATTCCATAATGACTACGAGGGAACGTCAGCAAACAACGTTAGCTGGGCTCACTTCGCAGACGGAACAAACACCTTTACTAATGGTGGAGAGCTTTGGCAGCAATACGCCCAATTGCCAGAAACCGAAGGTATGTTCTTTTTTATTAGCGTTAACCCTCGATGTTTCAAGGAAGACTGTGGCTCATCTTATGTTCATACATATGTGAATGTAGGGCATTGTCGCTCAACGATCAGTTCTAACCCTCTAGCCAAATACAACTATATCATCATGAGGGCTACCGGAGACGAATTCTCCCACTATTTCGTACCAAAGTCAGAAAGGGGCTGCTAGAGTCCAAGAAAGTAGCGACAAGCAGTAGTTTACGGGATTAAATCGATTTTCTTGCTAAGCCATCTCCACTCCCTCTTCTTTCTCTGACACAAAAGAGCACTGTCCTACAGCTTCACCAAAGTTCGAAGAACACTCGCACTTTAAGCCACCAATGTTGCATCAAATTTCAACAGCTACGCACCCCAAGAGATACCCTTAATAACCCTAGGCTTTTAGCTATTGATTCATGTTATATGAAACAAGTTTTATCCTTCAGGCCATAACTTTCTCAGCAACAAAAGGCGAATTTCGTCATATTCACAACACGCGAAAAAGAGGAGTAAAAATGGCGGATCTTACTCTAGCTCAGAACGAGGCTACTCCGAATCCTGAATCAGCACTATCCAAGCCAATGAAGGGAGTGGCTAGCACTGTCCTACTCCAAACAGCTCTAGAAGCCAGAAAAAGTTTAGAAGAGAAATCAACTAAATATTACCCGGTTGCCGAAGGCTTAACACTTTATCGCAATTATATTTCAGAAACCTCTGAAGCCTTGGGCCTAGGCTCCCTTGATAAAAACGTAACTCATCTACAAGTAAGAGACCGAGCCAGGGCCCTACAAAAATTATTCAAGGACAATAATATTCTTTTCAATCCGATATTAGAGCTCTTACCTGATGGCTTACAACTTAGAGGAAACATCGACAAAATCGATAAAGTGGAGGTTATCGACCCCAAGGACCTAAATCCTAGTCTAGGACTAAAAGTTGCCTTAAATGGTCCTAAAATGACTCGATACTATGTATCTCCTATAGACGACTCCGCAGACCCCTTTAATATAGAAAGTTTTACAATCGATGGGAAATACACTGCACGAGGGCTCACTGATAGTTTACTCTTCGCCGATTCGGGTGAATGGATTAGTATGATCAGTAGTAACTCCCCTAGCGATCCCCGACTATCTGGCATATCGAAAGAATTTGTAAAAAGAAACGAAGATGGAAATTGGTTACTCTTGGCTGGGCTAAAAGAAGATCTAGTAGGAAGAACAGACAGCATTATAATCTCTCCTTCCTCTCCTAGTAGATTCCACTCCCTTCCTTTTGTCTTGTTAAGCGAAGCCTACTCAGATCTTAACTCACTCGAACCCGCTATCCCTCAAGATGCAGTCCACTATTTAGGGACAATGCTAAGAGCAACTAATGTTAACTACCAATTATCCCAGTTCGTTACCCAAGGTGCCTTACAAAAACTAACTAAGTCTCCAACCCAGCTAGGGCTTGCTGTTAAGGAAGTCTCAATAAAAGACAAAGTTGCTTGGAACCGGCCGACATGGGAGCTGATTGTGAATATGCTTGCCTCCAATGAGAAATCCCAAGGCATGGCAGAGGAGCTTAAAGATGCCTTGGTTAGCGAATTTAAAACCCATCTCACACCCTATATTGCCGGCCTAAATGACCTAAGAAAATAATCCCTTTAAACTCGAGGGCTTAGCGCATTCCGGGGTGGAAATTTCTGATAAAGTTTCAATCATTACATGCCGTTAAACATCAAAGGTGCTTCTTCTTAGAAGATAAATTAATCCGGCACTACGCGGCATCAATATTTAACTACTATGACCTATTCAGAATTCAAAACTTTACTTCTAATCTCACTAATCACTCTAGTTTCTCTTCCAGCATCATCCTCAGCTGAGTGTTACGACCCAGATGGAGACGGATATGGGCTAAACGGAGATCGTCCATGTCGAACTAGAAAAGTCAGAACAAAAACAACCAAACCTTCAGGAGCAGGTCTCGCCATTTTAGAGAGAAGCGTTCTAACGGGCTCTAGAACTGCAACTATCAATTTGTCTTTTAGCGCGGCTGTTAAAACTAGAATCCTCTTTGGCGAAACTGAGTCAACATCAAAAACCGGTCCATATCGCTTTAACTATTTAAGAAACTACACGACGGTTCTTAAGAACCTAAAGCCTGGCACCAAATACTACTATCGAGTCAGATCAGTTACTCGAGATAGAAAGGACAAATTAGATTCTGCGATTTTTGAATTCACCACTAAAAGCTCATCAACAACCTCTACAACAACACCACCCACTACAACATCTACAACTACATCTACAACTACAACTACAACTACAACTACAACTAAGCCTAAAACAGCTTGTGATGCTAGCCAATTGAAAACTCGAGTCAGCACCCTACTAAACAGCCCTGACCGAATTGGCTTTGGAGCGCAGACCACAGGTGGAGCTGCAGCAAACAGTATCACCTGGGTTACTAATACAAATGACTCTGGTCCCGGAAGTCTTAGAAGTGCAATATATCAAACACCACCAGTCTGGATAGCTTTTGACGAAAGTTTAAAGAATAAGACTATTAAAATCAAAAAACCCTTCCATATCAATGATGGCAATATTACCTTAGATGGACGCGGAAAAGACGGCGCCCTAAATATTACAATCAAACTTGACGGTGCCACTCATGGAATCCTAATGTGGAAAGGTAATGTAATTCTCAAAGGAATAAGGGTTGATGGAAACAATTCAGATGCTACTGGCGTTATGGCTAGAAGAGGAAGTAATTTTTGGTTTGATCATCTATCTGTAACTAATTTTAGAATCGATGACGCTCTTTCTGTTAGCATGAACTCCTATGTAGATTCAGCCGACAAGGTGACAGTTTCTAACTACCATGTTTACAATTCAAACAAAGGCCTACTTGCTGGTGGAGAACCGAATATACACGGACTTGAGCGACATATTACCGTTCTCAAAAGTCAGTTCTCTGCATTTGAACGCAATCCCACAATTTATCGAGGTTATAAGGGGCATGTCTATAACAACTACATGCACAATTTCACCTATGGCATGCACCTAAGCTGTAAAGGAATTGCTGACGTAGAAAACAACGTCTTTTCCGGAGGTTCAAATGCCCTAGAATCAGGCATGAACCGATACTGCGTTGGCTCTGTTGATGACGGCACTGGCGTGACTTTC
>CALKYB010000051.1 GCA_938003565.1 uncultured bacterium | reverse complement strand
CCGTCTCCCCATCCAACTGCTCCCCAGCATAAAGATAGCTATTTGCCGTCGCCCCAGTCTGCGAGATCAAAGCCCCAAATGCCTCATAATCATACTTATCGGGCAATATCACTTAATCAAAAATGTCCCAAAACCCCCCAGTGCCGATCTCAAATCTTAAACCCATGAAACTTATTGATCTTTAGTGGTTTACCATTTGGGATCGGCACTGTGGCGTTTCTGAACCCTGAACTAACTATTGCCTACGATTCTCTAGTTTCCTTTCAATTTTGAAGTCTTTTACAAAAGTCATTATTTTATTTCTCATTGAAATAGTGTAGTATCGTCTAGAGTAGAAGGTGCTAGTAGAAAGGTTCCTAAAAGGTAAAACACTTGATTAGCTTGAGTCATTAATTTGAGTCCAAGAGGCAAGGGGGGTCAATCTATATTTCCTGAAGTAGTAGTGTTTCGGGAAGTATAGTTTGGAAGTTCAATATTCTTTTTTCTGGCAACAGGGGAACTCCATGCCAACGTACACTCACTCTCTAGATAACGAAGTTCACACTATAATGGCCAGTGAATCTGGCCCGGGTGTCAAGGTCGACACAGGACAAAAACAAACGATTTTGGAGGTTTGGCTGAAAGGAGCCAAAGGATGGGTTCCGTTTGACAACACAAATGAGGCCCATCGTGAGATGGCCCATTTTCCCAATTATGGTGCCCTTCACCGGGTAATCATCACCGCGGCAGCGGACCCCGCTACACCCCCGGCCTCTGTCGGAGTGTAGACAAAAATCGGTCCGCGTATGATTGATAATGCGCGGACTCGGTTTTCTTAATTTATTTAATACTAGCACCTCCTACTAGAAACTATGTGCGGTGAGGAATATAGAGTGATGATTTTCTCTAATTTTGTAGTGTGAGAAGAGTAGATAACTTGGAAAATGTAAGTAAGTCACGCTTTGCAACTGACAAAACGTATTATAGAGTTAGCGTAAAGGATACTATCATGGGTATTAAAGAGGCTTAGCTATTTATACTTTGCTAATTTTTTTGACAAAGTTCTAAGTGGCTAATGGCATAGGTTTTTGTGGGATTGAGAAAAGATTAGGTGTTTTTTTTCAATCCCACTAGGAGTACTTAATGAAGCACGTAATTTGCAACCGCTTCACTCGACCACTAAAAGGTCCATCAAAGAGTTTCTGGGTGGACGTCTATGTTCGTCTGCCCGAAGACTGCCGGATATACTTAAACCCAATGACCAGGCTCGACGCTTCTGGCAAAATGGAGCTTGAGGGAGACGTTCTCGAGCGAATCGCAGTCCGATTGGGAAAAAGCGATCTCGCCGACGATATCCCCTTAGACAACGAAGCCAGTCTGCGTCTTTTGGGGGAGGAAGTTAGAGAGCTTAGTATACTGGAGGAAGCCACTCAACGTGCCCATAGAGACGATCTCTGGGACCACCAACTTGGGACAGGTTATTCTCAATGGGACTATGAAACTCTTTTAAGCTCAAGTGGAGGTGCTGTAGTAGAGATCAGGAAGAAGCAGTGGAGACAGTTTATTCAACTCATTCGAGCCGGAAAAGGTGAGTGTGCGATTGGAGTTGAACCAAACGAAATAGCAGTGTTCTGCAAGACTTCGAAGGCTGTCCTTTTATCGGACTTCAGGGAAGAGACAGGCTTCTTCTCCAATTTATAGATGATGCCAGTATAAGAAGGTTCCATTAGCCACTATTGAAAGCTTACGAAATACACTTTAGGCTTATTAATCTCGAGAAAGTTTTATCTAGTTAGTTAAGTCCCCAAGTACTACAAAACCCAAGTTGCAAACCATTCTCCTTTGAGCCCTTACTAAATTGCAATGGGGTTCTCATTCATATAGGGTCGAGATTATTCCGCTCTTCCTCCAACTAAATTCGGGTATTTGAATTTCGCCGACAGTTCTAGCGAACTCGATTGGGTTTCCCCGAATTGTTGTGCCTATGGAGGCTAGTTAAGATGAATTTTCAATATCCCCAAGACGGGGCCTGGAAGACATGGTTGTGGCTCGGAGCAAGAAGCTTCTTACTCAAGCCTACAGTGCTCATGGTCTTTCTTGCTAAGTCTCTCTTGTTATTTTTTTGTGAGCTGAAATTTGGCTTGATATCAAACGCATTGGTATTGATTCTAATTTGCGTTTGTTGGGTTTTGGCGAGTTATTTACTGGTTCGATCTAATAAAATATTGAATACTCAAACGAGTTTGAAAAATTACCTTCATGGAACAGTTAAATTTACTTTTCTTTGTTTAACTCTTTCCGTAGTAGAGTTTTTTCTTGCTTTAACCCCTTTGTTTTCAGCGTTGAGTTTGGAGTTGTCAATTGCCGATGAGGTGGAGACTAATTGGAATATTACTTTTTCATTTAATGTCACTAGCCTTATTGCGGCGGTTCTTTTTATGCTTTCGATAATTTTAGTTCTTAGACCTAAAACTCCTCTATTTTCTCAAAGCAGTGATAGCTTTTACCATCTGGTAAAAGCACTTGTCTGTACTGGGTCCAATTTCACCTCTATCGGATTTTGCATAGTCATCCCTGTTATTTTAGCTACCAGAATTATTGAAATTGGAAGCATAACAATCTGGGGTGCCATTGCTTTGACTTTATTTTGTTCTTTTTGGAGCAACGTGCAGTATCATGCATATTGCGACATTTTTAACACTCCAGATGAAGAGCCGGTAGTGGCAGGGGTTCAACCCACTGCTGCATAGGTTATGGTTTAGGTTTTAGGCACTTCAATTCTTCAAACTTCGAAAAGTAGTTTGATCCTGCCAAGGATTCTTGGTTACGATAAATTTTTAAGAAGCAACACTTTAGAGTTACTAATGTAGAGAAAATACTTT
>CALKYB010000050.1 GCA_938003565.1 uncultured bacterium | reverse complement strand
AAGCGCAGAGATTTTTCAGAAACCCTAGAGCCAGCCTGTTTCACATGCTCCCCTAAAACATCTCGAAGAGCCAAATGTAGCAGATGAGTTGCCGAGTGATTTAGCGAGATTTGTTGTCGACGAATAGCCTCTATTTCAAGACGAACCCCTTGCCCTTTCTCGACAAGGCCATCAACAACTTCACAAATATGAACAATCGTATTTCCACCAACTTTCTTGGTATCAACAACATTTAGAGTTGACTGGTTTGAGCTAATACTACCTGTATCACCTACCTGCCCCCCACTCTCAGCGTAAAAGGGGGTCTTAGCGCAAACTACTATAATCTGCTGACCTTCACCGGCTCTTTGCAATTCGCCAGACTCATCATAAAGAGCCAGAATTTCTGTTTCAAACTGCCCTTGCTCGTAGCCGACAAATTCTGTTTTTTGAGCCTTTACAGACTTCTCTAGGATAAGGTCTGTGGCACTGGATCTAGCGCTACGTGACCTCGCCCTTTGCTCCTCCATCGCTTCCAAAAACTCTTCCTGGTCAACGCTAAGCCCGTGAGTTCTCGTGATATCCTCTGTCATATCAAGCGGAAAACCATAAGTATCATGGAGCTGAAAGGCTACTTTACCACTAAACTTAGTTGCAGTTGTTTTGGCGATCTCTTTAGAAAGAAGATTAATCCCTGTATCCAAGGTAACAAGAAACTTTTCTTCCTCTTTTCGAATTACAGAAGAAATCTTTTCTTTTTCCGCTAACAATTCCCCATATGAGTCGGCCATAATTCGAGCTAACTCTTCACTCACTTTAAAAAGAAAAGCTTCTTTCAAGCCCAAATTTCGAGCATGACGACAAGCTCTGCGAATCAAACGACGTAAAACGTAACCTCTACCATCACTAGAAGGGATTACCCCATCAGCAATTAAAAAACTGGCTGATCGAACATGATCCGCAACAACTCGAAGAGCTACATCATGCGAGTACTGAACATCCTTCAGTAAATCTCGCTCTGTATAGTCTTTACCCAAATAATGTTTTCCGGAAATACCCTCTGTAAAAGAAATCAATCCTCGGAGTTCATCGGTATCATAATTTGAAAGAACCCCTTGCTTAACCGCTGCAACCCGCTCCAAACCCATTCCCGTATCAACAGAAGGCTTGGGAAGAGGTTCCATTTTACCAGAGGCATCGCGATTAAACTGCATGAAGACAAGATTCCAGATTTCGATATAGGTACCATCATCTTTACGAAACTCTTCTTCAGACTGATTATCTGGGCTACTACCCAAGTAATAATGTATTTCGGAACAAGGACCACAAGGACCTGTATCACCCATTGACCAAAAGTTATCCTTCTCACCACACCTTAAAATTCTTCCATCCAAAACATCTGTATTTTTCTTCCAAAGAACCTCGGCTTCATCATCATCATCAAATATAGTGACCCACAGCCTACTCTTATCAAGCTCCATAACTTCTGTCAGAAACTCCCAGGCATACAAAATAGCCTGTTGCTTAAAATAGTCTCCAAAGGAAAAATTTCCTAACATTTCAAAAAAGGTATGGTGCCGAGCGGTACGACCTACATTTTCTAGATCATTGTGCTTTCCAGAAATTCGCAAACTCTTCTGACAACTAGTGGCACGCTGATAGCCTCGATCCTCTTGGCCTAAGAAGCAGTCCTTGAAAGGAACCATCCCCGCATTGACAAATAATAAGGTCGGGTCACCTTGTGGAATAAGTGGAGCACTGGGGACTCTGGTATGCCCATGCTTTTCAAAAAAGTTTAGAAACTGTTCTCTTATCTCAGAGGTCTTCAATTTTATATTTCTCTATACTTAATACAATTTAAACAAAAATGGCTCGCTAACCTAAAGTATATACAAAAACCCAATCAGCCCTTTGGAGCAGCCATAAATTTGCTCCAATTATTGGCGATTTTAATCCACACGCAAACAGTCCAGTATTTGAACATAAATATCGAGCAGATTAAACATCAAAGGGTAGGATTACCTAGGAAACTACTTGTGAAAGATCGGCGAGAGAGGATAAAAGATAGTCTGGGTCCGCTTCCTTCAGTATTTCCGACCTAATTCCACCACTTAGCAAAGCTATAGTCTTTGAAATATTCTCCCTTTTTCCGCTAGAAATATCTGGGGGCACATCACCCGCCATAATCGCTTCACTAGGGGCTACAGAAAAAAGCTGACAAGCCTCCCTAATTTGAGGTGTTTTATCGCTCCAATTCGCATCAGAACTTCCACCTTCTGGCACACTGGAGCGTGTCTCAATATGATCAATATAAGAAAGTAATCCTGTATTAGATATATTCTCGGCTACCTCTTCTCGAGACTCTGCTCTCGAAGTTACTATCGCCAACTTAACGCCTCGGCGTTTAAGGAGAGCCAAAGACTCCAAAACTCCGTCAATAGGCATAAACTGAGGGTAGGAGTTCCACTGAAATCTACTCCAATACTTCTCCATAAAAGTATCTCGTATTTCAGCATCAATCATCCCAAAAAAATCAAACTTGGCGAAATGTGCCATCATCTCATTTCGTGAAACCGGTTCGATATTCAACTCCCTAAAAACTTCAAAGGTTTGTTCAAACAAAAAGTCCCTGGGAAAAGGAATTAAGGTACCATCAAGGTCAAAAAGCGCTAGATTGATTTTATCTAAATCTATCAACTTAAACTTCCTAAGTTTTACTCATATTTTGGGATGGGTTCTAGAAAAAACACCAACTATTTCAATATGGCTAGTTTGAGCAAACATATCGAAAGGCTTTATTTCCTCCAACTCCCAACCATCCTCTAAGAGCAAGCGTAGGTCTCTAACGAAAGAAGGAAGCTGACAGGAAACCAGTATGAGTCTACGGGCATAGTTTAGTTTTTTTGCTAGTTGACTTAACCCACTACGAGGAGGATCTGCAATGATAAGGTCAACTCTTCGCCCTGATTTTGATTCCCTAAGATATTTTTCAACAGAAGAGGTAACAGTTTGTACCTCCCCCTCAACTCCATGAGCCTGCGCATTACTCGCACAAAAATTACTCAATCTTTGATTGGCTTCAACTGCTATAACTTCACTACCTAACTTTGCTATAGGAATTGAAAAATTGCCCGCTCCTGAGTACAAATCTTCCACTAACATTTCTCTTAGATGCTCTCTACTGGAAGTTACTTTCTCAAGAACGTAAGATACTAGATCGATATTTACTAGCTTATTTACCTGGGAGAACTCTCCTACGGGCACCGATATCTTTTGACTTCCAGAGTGATTGAGCTCAATTCCAACTATCTTGCGACCATAACCACCAACTTCAGCTGTTCCGCTAACAGAACTTCCACTGACAATAGTCATGTCATCAAATATCTCACGCCCGGCGCTGGTCACCTCTCTAATCTCTGATTGTGAGAGCTTGTATGGAGCTTTTACCAAAGCAACCACTCCATCTCGATCTGATTCCAAAATTAGAGTGCTGACCTTCCCGGAAACAAGTTTCGCAAAACTAGGTAGCTTTGCAATAATCTGGTTAATCTGGCGATCAGAGATACTGCACTCATCTATCCCAACTACAGAACGGCTTTTTGCACGATAAAACCCAACTCGACCGGTTGAATCAATATGAAGTGTCACTCTTCTTCGATAGGCAAAGGATGGAGAAGGATCGAAGCCTTGCAACTTTGCTAAATTAGCTTCATCAGTTCGTTGAGAACGAAGTGCTCCTTCAATCATTGCCAGCTTGCCAGCTAGCTGCGCTGCATAACTAATGTGCTGTAAATCACACCCACCACATTTCTCAAAATATTTACAGGTTGGCTCTACTCGATCCTCAGAACGTGTCTCAAGACTTAAAAGCTCTGCGGTAACGTAGCGTTCTTTTCTTTGTAACAGCTTAGCAACTACAGTTTCACCACGAGCAGCAAAAGGGACAAAGGCGGTTATTCCCAAAAGAGATGGGTCACCTTCACACACCTCGCCTACTCCGGCACCACCAACGGCAATTTCTCGAATATTAACTTTTATGTGTGAACTATCTGTTTCCATCAGCCCTCTCCTCAGTGGGACTCGAGGCTATACTGATAAATAGGATGTCTTGATTCAGGAGAGTCGTCAAAGGCTTTTTTTAACTGAACCAGTAGAAATACTGTCCTGGCTCGAGACAGATTGAACCTGCAAAAGCCTATCCAGCTTATCTACACGTTCTTGAAAGCTTTTTCTATCAAACTTGATATTCTTATCCAACTCCATCTTAGGAAGCTTCACTTTGAGCGGATCAACCATCTTGCCTCTATCGTAAAACCTGAAGTCTAGGTGAGGTCCAGTAGATCTGCCAGTAGAACCCACAGCACCGACAACTTGTCCTCTTTTAACAAGACTTCCCACTTTTAGACCCGAGCTAATCTTTTTAAGGTGCAAGTAGGCCGTTTTATAACGCCGCCCATGATTAATCTTTAACATTATCCCGTTGGGTCCTTTTCTCCCAGCAAAAGCTACCCTTCCGTCAGCTACACTTCTAACAGGAGTTCCAGACGGAGCTGCAAAGTCAACTCCATGGTGCGGTTTTCTTCGCTTGAGAATTGGGTGTAAACGAGAGTGCGAAAAATAACTAGAAATTCTAGAAAACTTTAGGGGATATCTTAAAAAAGAATTATCAATAACTTCGCCGGCACGATCCACGATGTGAGGTACACCCTCTTTATCAAAAACCTTAAACGCCTGGTAAGTTTCTCCGCCAACTCGAATACCCCCGGCCAACAAAGCCCCATCACCAACATCAGATCCATCATCCAAGACTTTCTTGTTATAAATCAGAGAAAATCTATCGCCCTTCCTCAAGTCTTTGTGAAAACGAACGTTATCACCAAACAGGTCAACAAACTCATCAACAACTCTGTAGCTAACTCCACTCTTCACCGCAGCTTCAGCCAAGGTAGACTCGACAACACCGCTAGTTTCAACTTCTTTTTCAAAAATAACCTTCTCACGAAGAGCCAAATTGAAATTAGTGCGAGCTGCCTCATGCCCTAGCGCATCGCCTTCTCGAGATATTTCAATTGACTTAACACGGTCCAAGTCCATTTTTAATGAATCAAGAATTCCACCAGGCCCTTTAAGAAACGCTATTTCCTGTCCCGGGCGTAAAAGGTGATTCACGTGGTCAGATTTCCTGAGTAGCTTGTCTATCTTATGGGCATCGGTGGCCCTAAAACCATATTTAGAAAATATGGAAATCAAAGTTTCCCCAGTTCGAACAACATGGTCCAACTTATCGCTTCTTAAACTAGAAACCACCTCTATCTTCTTTGGCTCCTTGAGTCGCCCTAAAATTTTGGGAGCGCTCTTGGTCTCCTTAACTTCTTCACTCTTAACGCTCACTGACTTTACGACCTCAGGCTTAAGAGCCAAAGTTGTTATCTGAGGGGTCTTTTCTTGCTTAGATCTAGGAAGATTCTTGACTTGCTCCTTGTCTTTTATCTCCGGAGCCGTTTTAGAAATTGGCGCAGAGACTGAGTCTTTGGTTGACTTCTTTTTGGCTAATGCCAAAGTAGAGCTCTCGTCGGACTCTACACTTTTGGAACTTTCACTAAGAAGCTTACTCTCAACGGGGGAGATTGTTCCGACAAACACCTTGCTAAAAAGTAAACCTAGCGAAAAAACCAATACTCCGGCACCCAGAAGAAAGTTCACCGGCAGCTCAACTTTTTTACCTCTTCTCGGTGAGATTTCTTGATTCTCTAAAGCAGGTCGATGAATGTGAGGAATCGGATCTTTATGACTCCAGACCGGACTTTTAGCTTCTTTTCTTTTTTTTCTTAAGGCACCCGCCATGTTCACCGCCACAAGGAGACAAATCAAAATCGTGAGACATACAAACTTAAGGAACTTCTGCTCGCTCCCCTCTCAAATCAAGAAGGAGGATATACTTTATAAGAGCAGAAAAGGCTAAGCCGTAACTAGGAAAAAAATGACGAAATTTCCCGATACTCATAACCACTCGAAGCATTATACTTTTCCTTAAAAACCGACTAAATCAGTTAACTAAAAGGTTTGCCCAATAGAAAAGCTTCCCTGAAGAAGCCCCTCTTTCTTGACAATATTTATTAGCAAACCTAGCCTTAGCTCTTCCCGGCAGGTTGGTCGAGTAGCTGCATTTTTAGGCTTAACTTTCCACCAACCAAACAATTAGAAGGAATTCTAAAAAACATAAGGAAACTAAGGCAATTTCAAACCTAACAAGATACATGGGACTCGATATTGGTGAAGTTAGAATTGGCGTCGCTTTAACAGATCCCCTCAAAATCTCCGCTCAACCTTTCTGCACTCTGGATCGCAAAGACAAATCCAAATGTATCTTCGCAACCCTAGAACAAATGATCTCCGAGAATGATGTGGAGATAGTAGTAGCTGGACTCCCAATTGGCATGGACGGAACAGAAACAGAGCAAACTCAAAAAATCCGTGACTTCACGACAACCCTAATCGAAAAAACCAGCTTAAAAACTACAAACCTAGTTTTACAGGATGAAAGACTTACCTCAATTGAAGCCGAACGAATCTTAGTCGACAAAAAGCTTAAAAATAAAGATCGTAGAGCAGCTATAGACCGAATGGCCGCTTCAATAATTCTCCAGGCTTACTTAAATAGCCAGTCTCACCTCTAAGAGCTCTCTGTTTTTAATCTTTAAACTGGATGACTAACCTAGCTAGGAGGGTGAAAACAGCTAGGCATTCAACCAATCAAACCAGTAAGCCACAGATACTGTCGTTTTCCCCAAATTAATATTTTATTAACTCCAGAAACGCGCAGACAAAGGCTTGCTCCAAGCTTTTCTTTAATGATAAAAGGTATTTATGGGTTTGAGGAATCCTTAAAATAAACTTGTCGTCCTAACTTACATAAGTTTGTCTTGAGTGACACAAAGTAAAACACTTTGCATATCGCTTCAGCATCCTTGGACGTTTAGGACTTAAATTTTTTATTTTCCAGAGTTATGGTACTGAGAAAAATTTCAAACATGGCAAATATTTTGATGTTTGCTGGCGCGTTACTAATGGGCGCGATTGTAGCTAT